>CAZOIB010000264.1:0-2427 GCA_964579785.1 uncultured Lysobacter sp.
GTGCAAGGCGAAGCGCTTCCGCTACCGCAACAACGACATGGCGGACCTCGAGGCGAAGCTGCGCGAGGCGGATGCGGCCGGCGCCCGCTTCAAGCTGGTCGCGACCGACGGCGTGTTCTCCATGGACGGCATCGTCGCCAACCTGCGCGCGATCTGCGATCTCGCGGAGCGTCACGGCGCGCTCACCATGGTGGACGACTCGCACGCGGTCGGCTTCGTCGGCGAGGCGGGTCGCGGCACGCCGGAGCTCTGCGGCGTCGAGGGACGCATCGACATCCTCACCGGCACGCTCGGCAAGGCGATGGGGGGAGCCTCCGGCGGCTACACCGCCGGGCGCCGCGAGATCGTCGAGCTCCTGCGGCAGCGTTCGCGCCCCTATCTCTTCTCCAACTCCCTCGCCCCGGTCATCGCGGCAACCTCGCTCAAGGTGCTGGAGATCCTGGCGAGCGACGAGGGCGCGCGCCTGCGCAGCCAGGTACGCCTGAACGGCGAGCATTTCCGCCGCGAGATGGCTGCGCTCGGCTTTTCGCTCGTGCCCGGCGGCCACCCGATCATCCCGGTGATGCTGGGCGAGGCCGCACTGGCCACGCGCATGGCCGATGCCCTGCTGGCCGAGGGCGTTTACGTGATCGGCTTCTCCTATCCCGTCGTCCCCAAGGGCAAGGCGCGCATCCGCACGCAGATGAGTGCGGCGCACACGCCCGCGCAGATCGGCCTGGCCGTCGCGGCCTTCGCCAAGGTCGGCCGTGCGCTGGCCGCAATCCGATGAACCCGGTTCGCGAACCCGGTTCATGAACCGGGTTCGAAAATCATGAAGGCACTCGCGAAGCTCGAACGCGCCCCCGGCCTCACGCTCACGCGCGTGGGGAAGCCCGACATCGGGCACAACGACGTCATGATCCGCATCGCGAAGACGGCGATCTGCGGCACCGACGTGCACATCTGGAAGTGGGACGACTGGGCGCAGAAGACGATCCCCGTGCCGATGCACGTCGGCCACGAGTACGTCGGCGAGGTCGTCGACATGGGCGTGGAGGTGCGCGGCTTCAAGGTCGGCGACCGGGTCTCGGGCGAGGGGCACATCACCTGCGGCTTCTGCCGCAACTGCCGCGCGGGCCGCCGGCACCTGTGCCGCAACACCCAGGGCGTCGGGGTCAACCGCGAGGGCGCGTTCGCCGAATACCTGGTGATACCCGCCTTCAACGCGTTCCGGATCCCCGACGACATCTCCGACGACCTCGCCGCGATCTTCGACCCGTTCGGCAACGCCACGCACACCGCGCTCGCCTTCAACCTCGTCGGCGAAGACGTGCTGGTCACCGGCGCCGGCCCCATCGGCATCATGGCCGTCGCGATCGCACGGCACGTCGGCGCGCGCCACGTCGTCATCACCAACGTGAACGACTACCGGCTGGGGCTCGCGGCGAGGATGGGCGCCACGCGCGCGGTCAACGTCGGGCGCGAGAAGCTGCGCGACGTGATGGATGACCTCGGCATGACGGAGGGCTTCGACGTCGGCATGGAGATGTCGGGGGCTCCGCAGGCCTTCACGCAGATGCTCGGCCACATGAACCACGGCGGAAAGATTGCGATGCTCGGCATTCCGCCGCCGGGCATGGCGATCGACTGGAACGAGGTGATCTTCAAGGGCCTGGAGATCCGCGGCATCTATGGCCGCGAAATGTTCGAGACCTGGTACAAGATGGTGGCGATGCTGCAGAGCGGCCTCGACCTGTCGCCGATCATCACCCACCATTTCCCGGTGGAGGAGTACGAGGCCGGCTTCGCGGCGATGCTTTCCGGCCAGAGCGGCAAGGTCATTCTCGACTGGAGCCAACGATGAACCAGTACCCCCCGCTCAAGCTGCACGTGCCGGAACCTTCGGCGCGGCCCGGCCACGAGACCGATTTTTCCTACCTGAAGGTCTCGCCTGCCGGCGCGGTTCGGCGTCCGCCCGTCGACTCGCGGCCGTCGCAGACGGGCGACATCGTCGATGCCCTGGTGCGCGTGCTCGACGACGAGGGCCGCGCGCTCGGGCCGTGGGACCCGCAGGCCGACCCGCAGCTCCTGCGCACGGGCATGCGCGCCATGCTCAAGACCCGCGTCTTCGACGCGCGCATGCTCGTCGCGCAACGCCAGAAGAAGATCTCCTTCTACATGCAGAGCCTGGGCGAGGAGGCGATCGGCATCGGCCAGGCGCTGGCTCTCGAGCCGGACGACATGTGCTTCCCGACGTACCGGCAGCAGGGCATCCTCGTCGCGCGCGGCTATCCGCTCCTCGACATGATGTGCCAGCTCTTCTCCAACAGGCGCGACCCGCTCAAGGGCCGCCAGTTGCCGGTCATGTACTCCTCGCTGGCGCACGGCTTCTACTCCATCGCCGGCAACCTCGCCACGCAATACATCCAGGCCGTGGGCTGGGCGATG
>CAZOIB010000265.1:0-4669 GCA_964579785.1 uncultured Lysobacter sp.
GGCTTCATCGGCCGCAACAACTACCTCGTGAACGAACTGGGGATCGCCGTCATCTACCCCAACGTGCGCGGCTCCTCCGGATTCGGGAAGACCTTCCTCGCGCTGGACAACGGGCGCCTGCGCGAGGACTCGGTGAAGGACCTGGGGGCGCTGCTCGACTGGATCCGCACCCAGCCGGGTCTCGATGCCGACCGCGTGCTCGTCACGGGCGGCAGCTACGGTGGCTACATGGCGCTCGCTGCGGCAGTGCACTACCCGGAGCGCATCGCCGGCGCCATCGCGAACGTGGGCATCTCCAGCTTCGTCACCTTCCTCGAGCGCACGGAAACCTACCGCCGCGACCTGCGCCGCGTCGAGTACGGCGACGAGCGCGACCCCGCCATGCGGGACTACCTCGAATCGATCGCGCCCCTGAACCACGCCGGGAAGATCGCCAAGCCGCTCTTCGTGGTGCAGGGCAGGAACGATCCGCGCGTGCCGTGGACGGAAGCCGAGCAGATCGTGGCGGCCCTCAAGCAGCGCGGCACGCCGGTGTGGTACCTGCTCGCCAACGACGAGGGGCACGGGTTCCAGAAGAAGGCCAACGCCGACTTCCAGTTCCACGCCACCATCGAGTTCATCCGGCGCACCTTGCTGCCGCCGGCCAAGCCGCCTGCCTGAGGATCTCCGCGCAGGACCTCCCCGGGCGCCCGCGGAAATCGCCGCCATGCTTGCCGACTTCATCCTCGTCCTGCACGCCGCCTTCGTGCTCTTCGTTGTCGGCGGCCTTGTGGCCACGTGGGTCGGCGTGGCACTCGGCAGGCCCTGGGCGCGCAGCCGCCGGTTCCGCGGACTGCACCTGGCGGCAATCGCCTTCGTGGTCGTGCAGTCGGTGCTGGGCTACACGTGCCCGCTCACGATCTGGGAGGACGCCCTGCGCGGCACGGGCGGCGAGGCGGGATTCATCGAGCGCTGGGTGCGGGCGTTGCTGTACTGGAGCGCGCCGGCCTGGGTCTTCACGGCCGTCTACTGCGCCTTCGGCGCCCTCGTCGCGTGGACGTGGTGGCGCTTCCCTCCGCGGCGCGGCTAGGCGCGATCGCGCATGCGCAAGCGCAGCAACCAGGGAGTCTTACCCGGTCTCCCTGGTCCAGCTCCCCAGGCCACTGCTGGTATCCCCCGACAACGCGAAGCGGTCTCCGCACACCACGCAACGGAATCGATAGCACACGCTGTTCGGCAAGGCGCCGCTGGCCAGCGAAGAATCCAGCGCTTCCTGCTCGTTGGACGCAAGGCGACCGGCGGTGACCCGACAAAGAACACCCCGGTCCACCTCCTCCGCCGCAAGCCGCACCGCGTGGATCAGGTCTTCCGCCGAGCGAAATGCGTGGCTGGTCAGTTCCCGGCACTCTTCGCAGGTCATGCGACGCGCCCCAGGGAGAGATGCTCACAGATGAGAGTAGTGCTCGGGAGGAGCGAACCGGTCGTTGTGACCGTCGACGTAGGTGATGGGAACGCGCGACAGTTCTTCCTCCGAGACGCCTTCGAGGCAGCCGAGATTGACGCCGACCATCTTGCCCATGGGCGTCTCGTTGCCGACTCCGAAGGCGCGAACGCCGCAATGCTTGCAGAAGTAATGGAAGTTCTTGCGCGTATTGAACAGGTATTGCGTCAACTCCGACTCGCCGGACAGGAGGCGAAACCCGTCGGCCCTGGCCACTGCCGGCCAGAAGCGCGTTCGGCGGCAGATGGAGCAATTGCAGCGAAACGAACCCTGCGTCAGGTCGAGCTCGGCTTCGAACTTCACGGCGCCACAGTGACAGCTGCCTCGGTACTTCTTCAGCATCGGCAGACCTTTCGCGACAACCGGCTAGACCTTGCCGAGCACCATGTTCACCGAGGCGACCAGCGCGCTCATCTTGAACGGCTTGGTGACGTAGCCGTCGGCGCCTGCCGCGAGCCCGGCCTTCACGTCGCCCACCTCGGCCTTGCCGGTCATCATGATCACCGGCATGCGCGCGTACTTCGGGTGCGCGCGCAGGCGCGCGAGGATCTGCAGGCCGTCAGCGTCGGGCAGCATGATGTCGAGCAGGATCAGGTCCGGGAGGATCGGCTTGTTGATCTCCCGGTTGATCTCCGCGCGATTGGCGGCGCGACGCACCTCGAAGCCGTGCATGGTGAAGATGTCCTGCACCAACCCGCCGAGGTCGGGGTCGTCCTCGACCACGAGGAGGCAGTGGCGCTCCCCGTTGCGCGGCGGCACCTTCGCGGCCGCGCGGCGCGCGATGGCGACGTAGTAGCCCGCCTTGCGCAGTTCCGCGCCGCCGGTAGCGGCCTCCTTCTGCGCCGTTTCGAGCTGCTGCGGCGAGGGCGGCGGCGGGGCGGCCGGGGCGGGCTTGGTGAAGTCGAGGTCGTCGTCTTCCGGCGCTGCGGGTTTGGCGGTCATGTCGCGGCCTTCTTTTCGCCGATGCGGCTTTCGGTGCCGCCCAGCAACTTGCGAATGTTGCCCTCGTGGCGCCAGATCAGCAATGCGCACATCACGACCGTCGCGGGAAGGAGCGGCCCGGCGCCCAGCAGGAAATACACCGCAACCGGCGCGAACAGGGCCGCCGTGAGGGCGCCCAGGGAGGAATAGCGGCTCACCACCACCACCGTGAGCCAGACGACGAGCACCGCGACACCGACGCGCCAGTCGAGGGCGAACAGCACCCCCGCGGCGGTCGCCACGCCCTTGCCGCCCTTGAAGCGCAGCCAGACGGGAAAGAGGTGCCCGACGAACGCCGCCAGCGCGACCAGTGCGACGACTTCCTGCGCGTACCCCAGGCGCAGGGCCGCCCACACCGCGACCCAGCCCTTGAGCGTGTCGCCGGCGAGCGTGAGGACTGCGGCCACCTTGCTGCCGGAGCGCAGGACGTTGGTGGCGCCCGGGTTGCCGGAGCCGAAGGAGCGCGGATCCGGCAATCCCATCGCGCGGGTCACGAGGACCGCGAACGGGATCGAGCCGACGAGATAGCCGAGCACGGCGGCGAGAACGAGGGTCATGCCCATACTCTACAATACGCCCTCGCTCCCGCCCTTCCTCCTCCCGACCCGCCCCGATGGACACGATCTTCATCCGCGAATTCCGCGTCGACGCGTGGGTGGGCATCTACGAGTGGGAGAAGCTCAGGCCGCAGACGCTCGAGCTCGAGATCGAGATCGGCATCCCCGCGACCCGCCCGGACGGGAGCGACGACATCCGCGACACGGTGCATTACGGGCAGGTGGTCGAGCGCTTCACGATGGAGCTGGCCGAACGCCGGTTCGGGTTGCTCGAGGCCCTTGCCGAGCACCTCGCGGGCATCGTCACCGGCGAATTCAAGGCACCCTGGGTGCGCCTGTCCGTGGCGAAGCTGGGCCACATCCGCAACGTGCGCAAGGTCGGCGTCACCATCGAGCGTACGCGCGAGACGGCGCGTTGATTCCGCCATGCTGAAGTGGGCGCTGGTCATCGTCGTGGCGGTGGTCGTCCTCTCGCTCTTCGCACCGCAGTTCGCGAAGATCGGGCTGGGACGCTTGCCCGGCGACATCACCGTGCGCTTTCGCGGGCGGCTCGTGTACCTGCCGATCACCACCACCGTGCTCATCTCCGCAGCACTCGCCGTGCTGGGGCGTTTCCTCTAGCTTGCGGGCGCGTCCCGCTCGGTGAACACCGCGCGGTACGACGCGTAGCTCGAGGTGATGAGCAGCGGCAGCCACACCAGCAGTCCCAGGCCCAGCGGAATGGCGGCCGCGATGGCCAGCACCATCATCAGGAGGCCGTAGACGAGGAACGGGACCCAGTTGCGCAGGCTGGCGAAGAGGCTCTCCTTCATTGCCGGCAACGCCGGCACGTCGTGCAGCATGGCGAGCGCGGGCGCGAACCAGTAGGCGGCCATGAGGGGAATGGCCAGCGCCGCGACGACGAGCCCGCCCAGCGCAACACCCACCAGGCTGCCGGTCACGGCGGAGACCGCGGCACTGCCGCCTCCGGTGAGCATGGCCACGATGACGGACCAGCCGACGAACATGGCGAAGACGCAGAGCAGCAGGATCTCGCCCAGCACGTAGACGACCCCGATCGCCAGCAGCATCCCCGTGTTGCGCCGGAAACCTGCCAGGAAGTGTTCCAGCTCCAGTTCGCCGCCGTTCTCGAGGGAGCGGCATCCCAGGGCAATGCCGCCGAGGAGGATGGGCGAGAGGAGGCTCCCGAGAAGGCCGCCGATCCAGGGCACCATGCCGAGTGCCAGGTGGATGAGCACGAAGAGGACCAGGAAGACGATCCACATGAGGATCGCCTTGCGGAACAGCCGCCAGCCTGAGGCGACCCACTCCACGCCGTCGCTCGCGGAGAGCGTCCTGCCCGGCATGACGAGCTTCGCCGCGCCGGGATCGTTGGCTGCAGGGCCGGGAAGGGGCAAGCCGGAGTCGTTCGGGTTCATGGGTGCCTGCGTCGTGCGGATGGAATGCGTGGAAGTTACTCCTCGCGCCCCACGTCAACAAGGATGGGGGCCAGCGTGCGCACGATCTCCCCCGGCGGCATGCCGAGGAGGTAGCCGCGCCGCCCGCCGTTGATGTAGATCTTCGCGAGGTCGAGGATCGAGCGCTCCAGGTACACCGGCATGCGCTTGCGCGTGCCGAAGGGGGAGCAGCCTCCGACCAGGTAGCCCGAGTG
>CAZOIB010000266.1:0-4162 GCA_964579785.1 uncultured Lysobacter sp.
GGTAGAGGACCAGCCCGGGGCTGCGCGAATAGGGCAAATGCAGGTGGTAGTCGATGAGCCCGCCGTCCCAGTAGAGGCCGGCCGGCGCGCGCGGGATGTCGGGCACCGCCTCGATCACCATCGGAATCGCCGCCGAGGCGACGAGCGCCTCGCGCAGGTTGTCGCGGTCCAGCGCCACTGCATGGGTGTGGAAGGCGTCGAAGCGGATGGGCGACCTGCCGTCGGCCGGGAGGAGATTGCCGGCCATGCCTGCGTCCTCGAGAAAGGGCGGGCGTTCGCGGGCGTCGTGGAAGATCGTGCGCTCGAGGAAGTGGCGCAGGTGCCGGCGCCCGGCGATGTTCGCGAACACCGCCGCACCGAAGCCGACGGTGCGCCGCAGTCCCGCATCCCGCGTGAGGAGGCCCCGCCCGCGCACGGCGAGGATGTGCAGGCGGTAGCCGGGATTGGCCAGGATTTCCTGCTCGTGGCCGTCGAAAAGAACGCCCAGCATTTCGCGCACCGAGCGCGTGACGAGTGCGGCGCCGGGCCGCGGCGGATAGCGCTGTTCGGCATAGAGGCGTGCCAGCTCGGTGAGCCCGGCGACGGGATCGGGCCGGCACGCGGCGGCGAAGCGCCACGCGCCGATCGAGGCGCCGACGAGGTGGCGCACGCGCGGGGCGCTCGCGAACCATTCGCCGAAGAGCGCCAGGTCGAGGCCGTTGAGACCCAGCGCCTTGGGTCCGCCGGCTGCGCCGGGGACGACGGAGATGTCGGCGGCGCGCAGCCCGTCCCGGGCGATCGCGGCCAGCGCCCGCGGCCCGGCGCGGATGGTGATGGCGCTCATCTAGCGGTAGATGCGGACCTCGGCCGGTGCGGAGCCCTTCGCGTAGCCGCGGTACATGGCGGAGGTGTTGAAGGAGAACGCCACCTCGCCCGTGCGGTCCATCACGATCGCGCCGGCGCGCCCGTCGAGGGCCTTCACCTTCGCGAGCGCTTCGTCGGCGGCCTTCTGCGGCGTGTAGCCCTTGTACTTCACCAGTGCGGCGACGTCGTGGGCGGACGCGCTGCGCAGGATCATCTCGCCCGTGCCGGTCATCGAGACGGCCACGCTGTCGTTCTCGGCCCACGTCCCCGCGCCGATGACGGGCGAGTCGCCGACGCGCCCGTGGCGCTTGTTGACGATGCCGCCCGTCGACGTGGCGGCGGCCAGGTTGCCGGCCTGGTCCAGGGCGACGGCGCCGACCGTGCCGTACTTCTCGTCCCCGGAAAGGGCGGTGGTCTTCTTCGCGGCGCCGGCTTTCGGCGCGTCATGGTCGAGCGGCGTGCCGGCGCGCTCCCTCGCGCGCTGCAACTGGTCCCAGCGCTCCTGCGTGCGGAAGTAGGAGGGATCGACGATCTCGAGCCCCTGTTCCTTCGCGAACGCATCCGCGCCCCGGCCCGCCAGCATCACGTGCGGCGACTTGTCCATGACCGCGCGCGCAGCCGCGACCGGGTTCCTCACCGTGGTGACGCCCGCGACGGCGCCGGCGCGGCGGCCGCTGCCGTCCATGATCGAGGCATCCATCTCGTTGGCTCCCCCGGCCGTGAACACGGAGCCCTTGCCGGCATTGAAGTGTGGCGAGTCCTCCAGGATCCGGACGGCGGCCACCACCGCATCGACGCTCGTGCCGCCCGCGGCGAGCACGCGGCGGCCCGCATCGAGGGACTCGGAGAGCACCGCCAGCCGCTGCCTTTCGGTTTCCGGCGGGAGGCTGGCCCGCGTGAAGTTGCCCGCCCCGCCGTGAATGGCGATGGCGAATGGCGCGGACTGCGCCTGGGCGGAAAGTGCCGCGATGGCGGCGAGCGCGGCGGCCATCCGTTTCATCGTTTCGGTCTCATCGGGGTTGCAGCGATTCTAACCGAGCGTCGCGGACCTTCCCCGTCCGCCGTGCTAGATTGCACCCTCCCGGCTCGACTCTCCCGCACCCCATGTCTCTCCTCTTCAGCCCGCTCACGCTGCGCTCGGTCACGCTCGCCAACCGCATCTTCGTCTCGCCCATGTGCCAGTACTCGGCCGAGGACGGCATCCCGAACGACTGGCATCTCGTGCACCTGGGGAGCCGCGCCGTCGGCGGCGCCGGGCTGGTCTTCACCGAAGCCGCGAGCGTCTCGCCCGAGGGGCGCATCACGCCCTGGGACGCGGGCATCTGGTCGCACGGGCAGGTCACCGCGTGGCAGCGGATCACGGCGTTCATCAAGGCGCAGGGCGCGGTGCCCGGCATCCAGATCGCGCACGCAGGCCGCAAGGCCGCCTGCGCGAAACCGTGGAACGGCGGCAAGCCGCTCGCACCCGGGGCCGGCGGCTGGCAGACGCTGGGGCCGAGCGCGGTTGCCTTCGGCGACTATCCGGCGCCGCGCGAGATGGGAGCAGCGGACCTGGAAGCCTGCGTGGCCGACTTCCGGCTCGCCGCGGACCGGGCGCTGCAGGCGGGCTTCACGGTCGCGGAAGTGCATGCCGCGCACGGCTACCTGCTGCACGAGTTCCTGTCGCCGCTGTCCAACCGGCGCAGCGACGATTACGGCGGCTCGCTCGCCAATCGCATGCGCTTCCCGCTGGCCGTGGCGCAGGCGGTGCGCGAGGCGTGGCCGCGCGAGCTGCCCGTCCTGGTGCGCATCTCCGCCAGCGAGTGGAAGGAGGGCGGCTGGGACCTCGAGCAATCCATTGCGTTCGCCTGCGAGCTGAAGAAGATCGGCAT
Source organism: uncultured Lysobacter sp. (assembly GCA_964579785.1). Classification (GTDB taxonomy): domain Bacteria; phylum Pseudomonadota; class Gammaproteobacteria; order Burkholderiales; family Usitatibacteraceae; genus FEB-7. The sequence goes on from CAZOIB010000266.1 coordinate 2,715, forward strand.
CGACATGATCGACGTCTCCAGCGGCGGCAATGCGGCGGACCAGAAGATCGTCCTCGGCGCCGGCTACCAGGTGCCCTTCGCCGCGGCGATCCGCCGCGAGGCCGGCATCCCGACCGCCGCCGTCGGCCTCATCACCGAACCCGTGCAGTCGGAGCACATCCTCGCCACCGGGCAGGCGGATGCCGTCTGCCTCGCGCGTGCGCTGCTGCGCGATCCCTACTGGCCGCGACACGCCGCCAAGGCGCTCGGCGTCGCCATGCCCTGGCCGGACCAGTACAAGCGCTGCGACACGGGCCCGCTGGGCCGCTAAGGAGGATTGCATGATCGATCTCTACTACTGGACCACGCCCAACGGCCACAAGATCACCCTCTTCCTCGAGGAGGCGAAGCTTCCCTATCGCCTGCACGGGATCAACATCTCGAAGGGCGAGCAGTTCGCGCCCGATTTCCTGCGCGTCTCGCCCAACAACAAGATCCCGGCCATCGTCGACCATGCGCCGGCCGACGGCGGCAAGGCCATCAGCGTCTTCGAGTCCGGCGCGATCCTGCTCTACCTGGCCGGCAAGACGGGGAAGTTCATCCCCGCGAGCCTCCGCGGCCAGGTCGAGGCGCTGGAATGGCTCATGTGGCAGATGGGCGGGCTCGGTCCGATGCTGGGGCAGAACCACCACTTCGCGCACTACGCGCCGGAGAAGATTCCCTACGCCATCGACCGCTACGTGAAGGAGACGAGCCGCCTGTACGGCGTGCTCGACAAGCGCCTGGCCGGGCGCCGCTTCATCCTGGGCAGGCAGTACTCGATCGCCGACATGGCCTCCTACCCGTGGATCATTCCCGAGCGGCAGGGACAGGACCTCGCGGCGTTCCCCCATCTCGCGCGCTGGCACGCGGAGATCCGCGCCCGGCCCGCCACGACGCGCGCGTATGCGAGAGCGAAGGAAGTGAACCCGGCGCCGCGCGGGCCGGTGACGGAGCAGGAAAGGAAAGTCCTGTTCGGGCAGGACAGGAGCGTGGTGAAGTGACCGCTACTTGCCTTCCGACTCCGCCTTCGCGGCTTCCTGGTCGATGCGGATCTTGGCCATGACGGCGTTGTGGTCCTCGACTGTCGCGCGGATCGCGGCGTTGCTCGCCTCGACGTAGGCCTTGCGCTCGGCGACGTAGGCCTTGACGCAGTCCTGGAACGCCTTGATCTCCTTCTGGAAGTTTTCGCGCTTCTTGTCGTCCTGGATCGCCTTCATGCCCGGATAGACGGGCTTCGGCTCGCACTTGGCCGGAGGCACCTGGACAGCAGGAGCTGCAGCCGGAGCGGCCGGCGCGGCGGGGGCCTGGGCGAGGGCGGCGGTGGCGCCCCAGGCGAGGGCGAGCAAGAGTGCGCTGCGTTTCATCATGGGGATCCTCCCGGTTTCATGGCGTGGAATTCTATCGTGGACGGATGGGTCAGGGGACGG
>CAZOIB010000267.1:0-7912 GCA_964579785.1 uncultured Lysobacter sp.
GCCGAGATCTCGGAGACGATCCTCCTCACCAGCCGCGAGAGCATGGCCCCCATGTCCTACGGCATCTACCTCTACTTCCAGTCGGTGCTGGGGCGCGGCCCCGGCGCGGCGCTGGGCGTCATCGCAGTCGCCCTGGTCGCCTTCGGCACCTACCTTTCGCACCGCCTCGTCGCGGCCAACTCGCCGCACCAGTCTTCCGGAGGACAGAAATGAACCCGGTCGGGGTCGACATCCGCAACGTGGCACTTTCCTTCGGCACCACGCAGGTGCTCAAGGACATCACCGTCTCCGTGCAGCCCGGCGAGTTCTTCGCCCTGCTGGGCCCCTCGGGATCGGGCAAGTCGACGCTACTGCGCCTCATCGCCGGCTTCAACCAGCACCAGCGTGGCGAGGTGCTCATCGGCGGCAAGGACGTCACCGGCACGCAGCCCTGGAAGCGCAACGTCGGCATGGTGTTCCGGAACTACGCCCTGTGGCCGCACATGACGGTGGCGCAGAACGTCGCCTTCGGACTGGAGGAACGCAGGCTCCCGCGCGCGCAGATCCGCGAGAAGGTGAAGGCGGCCCTCGACCTCGTGGGGCTCGCGGAACTCGGCGCGCGCCGGCCGGGACAGCTCTCCGGCGGCCAGCAGCAGCGTGTGGCCATCGCGCGCACGCTCGCCATCGAACCGCAGGTGCTGCTGCTCGACGAGCCGCTTTCCAACCTCGACGCGAGGCTGCGCGTGCAGACGCGCCAGGAGCTGGTGAAGCTGCAGCGGCGCCTGGGCATCACCACGATCTTCGTCACCCACGACCAGATCGAGGCGCTCACCACCTGCCACCGCGTGGCGGTGATGAACGAAGGCGTGATCCAGCAGGTGGGCACGCCGATGCAGCTGTTCGATTTCCCCGTGAACCGCTTCGTCGCGCAGTTCGTGGGCTCGGTGAACCTGTACGCGGGCACCTACCGTCGCGAGGGCGGGGCGCTGCGCTTCGCGTCGCCGCAGCTGGGCGACGTGCGGCTGCCCGCGGGCGTGGAGCCGCCCGCAGGCGATTTCGACCTCGCCTTCCGGCCGCACGCGGTGCGCATCGGTGGCGCCGCCGGCTCGGATTCGGACATCGCGTTGCAGGGCGCCGTGGAAACCTCCGAGTTCCTGGGGGAATTCCTGCGTTACGAGGTTCGCGTCGGCGAGGCCCTGGTGACGGCCGACATCCCGCACGCGCGGGGGCAGGAACCCCTGGCCACGGGAACGCCGGTCGCGCTCGCCGTGCCGGCCTCGGAGCTGCGCTTCGTGAGTGCGTAGAATCCGGGGCAGGGAGGACTCCCGCCATGCACCCGACCCGACTCTCCGCCCCGCGTTTCGCGTGCTTCCTCGCCGCCATCGGGCTGGCGGTCCTGCCGGCGGCCGGCCAGGTCTACAAGTGGACCGGTCCCGACGGCCGCACCCACTACGGCGACCGCCCGCCCGCGGACTCGAAGAAGGAGGAACTGCGCATCGGCGTGCAGTCCTTCGGCGGCCCCGCCGAGGTCGATACCTGGACGCAGATCCTCAAGCGGGCGCCGGCGGTCGACACCTCGAAGCCTGCAAGCTCGGCCGTAACCATGTTCTCCACGTCGTGGTGCCCGCACTGCAAGCGTGCCAAGGACTACTTCGCGCGAAAGGGAGTGGCGTACCGCGAAGTCGACATCGAGGCTTCCGAGGCGGGAAGCCGGGAGTTCAAGGCCTACGGTGGCCAGGGCGTGCCACTGATCATCGTGGGCGACAAGCGCATGCGCGGCTTCAGCGCCGAGACCATGGACCGCATGCTTGCCTCCGCGAATCGATGAGGAAACCCGCATGAAGATTGCGCCGCTGTTCCGTCTCCTGCTCGCGGGCACCCTCGCGGTCGTCGGCACCCTGGCGGCCTTCGCCGCACCGCCCGTGGAGCGCGTGAAGCTTCCCCCCGGGTTCACGATCTCGGTCTTCGCCGAAGGCGTCACCGATGCGCGCAGCATGGCGCTGGGCGACAAGGGCTGGCTCTTCGTCTCCACCCGCCGGGCCGGCAACGTCTACGCCATCCGCCACGATGGCGTGAAGGCGCTCGAGACCATGACGATCGCCTCCGGCCTCAACATGCCCAATGGCGTGGCGCTGAAGGACGGCGCCCTTTTTGTTGCGGAAGTGAACCGCGTCTGGCGCTACGACGCCATCGAGGCGAGCCTGCCCAAGGCACCGAAGCCCGTCCTGGTCTACGACAAGTACCCGACGGACCGCCACCACGGCTGGAAATTCATCCGCTTCGGTCCGGACGGCTGGCTCTACATCCCGGTCGGCGCGCCTTGCAACGTCTGCGACCGCGAGGACCCCTACGCGAGCATCACGCGGCTGAAGCCCGACGGCTCGGCGATGGAGGTCGTCGCGCGAGGCGTGCGCAACACCGTCGGCTTCGACTGGCACCCGGAGACGAAGGAGCTGTGGTTCACCGACAACGGCCGCGACATGATGGGAGACGACGTGCCGCCCGACGAACTGAACCACGCGCCGAAGTCCGGCATGCACTTCGGCTTTCCCCACTGCCACGGCGGCGACGTTCCCGATCCCGACTTCGCCAAGGGCCGCCGGTGCGCCGAGTTCACGCCGCCCGTGCAACGCTTCGGCGCGCACGTCGCCTCCCTCGGCATGCGCTTCTACACCGGGGCCATGTTTCCCGCCGAGTACCGCAACCAGATCTTCATCGCCGAGCACGGCTCCTGGAACCGCTCGAAGAAGAGCGGCTACCGCGTGATGCGCGCCAAGGTGGAGGGCGGCAAGGTCGTCGACTACGGCGTCTTCGCCGAAGGCTTCCTCGACGCCGACGCCGACAAGGCGTGGGGCCGGCCCGTGGACGTGCAGGTGATGCCCGACGGGGCGCTCCTCGTCTCCGACGACCACGCGAACGCCATCTACCGCATCAGCTGGAAGGGCCCGTAGGGCGATCCTCGTTCGCGCCCGGTCGGGTGTCGCAGGCACCCGGCATCTCGACAGCCCTGTCGCGCGTGACTACAATGACAGCATTGACAGCATTGACGTCGCCCCCATGGCCACCATCACCATCCGCAATCTCGATGACCGCACGAAGAGCAGCCTGCGCCTGCGCGCTGCACGGCATAGCCGCTCGATGGAAGAAGAGGCTCGAACCATCCTGCGCAACGCGCTGGCGGCGGAGGCGCCGAACGCGCCGGACCTGGCCGCGGCCATCGGGGCGAGATTCCGGTCCCTGGGGGGCGTGGAACTCGACATCCCGCCGCGCGGGGCCATCCGCAAGCCTCCCAAGCCCTCGCGATGATCGTCCTGGACACGAACGTCGTCTCGGAACTCATGCGGGCCAAGCCGGCGGGCAACGTCGTCGGGTGGGTCGCCGCCCAGCCGGCCGCGAGCCTTTATGTCACCAGCATCACCGTCGCCGAGATCCTGCACGGCGTGGCGTTGCTTCCGGCCGGACGCCGGCGTGACGCGATACACGCGGCAGCCGAGTCGATGTTTGACGTGGAGTTCGGCAACCATGTCCTGCCCTTCGATGGCCCTGCGGCAAGGGCCTACGCCAGAATCGCGGCTGATCGCCGCCATGCCGGCCGCCCGATATCCGCCTTCGACGCCCAGATCGCCGCGACGGCGCTCGTCGCGCGGGCGCCCCTGGCCACGCGAAACGTCGCCGACTTCGAGGGCTGCGGCGTGAAGCTCCTCAATCCCTGGGACCGGTGATCTCCGCGGCATGACGCGTCGTTCCGCGGTGGCATTGGGCACCGGCTGCCGCAACCGCACCCATGATGACAAGAGTTGATCCCCATCAACCCCGCCGGTCTTCCCGCCCTCTAGCCTCGACCGGATATCGTCGCTGGAGGAAACCCATGTACAGCGTGCGGGTCAAGTACGTCATGGAGAAGGCCAAGCGCCTGGTCGCGCCGCCGGAAACCACGGTGACCAAGGCTGCGAAGCTGATGGCGAAGAAGAACGTCGGCGCCGTGATGGTCGTCGAAGGGAAGAAGCTGGTCGGCATCTTCACCGAGCGCGATGTCGTGACCCGCGTGGTTGCCGAGAGGCTCGATCCCGACGCCACGATGATCAGTGCGGTCATGACGCCGGATCCGTTCACGGTCCCGCCCGACGAGGTGTTCGGCCGCGCGCTCCTGCTCATGCACGACCACTCCTTCCGCCACGTGCCCGTGGTCGAGAACGGCGAGCCGGTCGGCATCGTCTCCTCGCGCAAGGCGCTCGATCCCGAGATGGAGGAGTTCGTTTCCGAGACGCAGCGCCGCCTGAGCCTGCGCTAGGGTATCCTCGCGGGCTTCCAACACCGGGGAAGCCCAATGGCACTCCTCCAGCTCGACGAGGAACAGGTCCGCACCTGGACGCGGACGCAGAAGGACGAGTGGTGGTTCGCCAACGTGTTCCGCGGCGACATGCCGCAGCTGACGTTGCGCTCCGGGGCGACCGGGTTCCTGCTCGGCGGCGTGCTCGCCGCGACCGGCCTCTACATCAGCGGCAAGACCGGCATCACCATCGGCGTGGGCCTGACTTCCGTGATCCTCGCCTTCGCCCTCTTCCGCATCCTGCACACTTCCGGCATCGCCGCCGACTACACGATCCTCGAGAACAACTGCACGCAGTCGATCGCCACGGCCGCGGGCTACGTGGTCGCCCCGCTCACCTCGAGCCTCGCGGCCTACATGCTCGTCACCGGCCACATCGTGCCGTGGTGGCAGATGGTCATCTGGATGATCGTGGTGTCGATCATCGGCGTGCTGCTCGCCTTCCCGATGAAGCGCCGCTTCATCAACGAGGAACAGCTGCCCTTCCCCGAGGGGCGCGCCTGCGGCGTCGTGCTGGACGCGCTCTACACCGGAGCGGCGGCGGCCGGCATGTACAAGGCGAAGCTCCTGGGCTACACGGCTTTGCTCACCGGCCTCTACCAGATGCTCGTGAGCGACGGCTGGATGAAGCTCCTGCAGCTGAAGATCCTGCAGATGGACAAGTGGGCCGGGCTCAAGGAGGCGTGGACCTTCCACGAACGGCTGGACACCTACTACTACGCGGCGGCGGCCAAGTCGCACCTGTGGATCCCGAAGATACTGGACACCGACATCCGGCAGCTGGGCCTGCGCCTCACGCTGGACGCGGCGATGCTGGGCGTGGGCGGCCTCATGGGCATCGCGGTGGCCACGAGCTGTCTCCTGGGCGCCTTCGTGAACTTCGTGATCCTCGCCCCGCTCATGATCCAGGCCGGCGACATCGTGCAGCGCGTCTCCGCCACGGGCGCGGCGGTGCCGATCTCGCGCGCCGAGATCGTCAACCAGTGGTCGCTCTGGTGGGGCGTGACGATGATGGTCGTGGGATCCCTCGTCAGCCTGGCCGGCCGGCCGGAACTCTTCCGCAGCGCCTGGAAGTCCCTGAAGGGCGGCGGTGCGGGCGCGGTCAAGACCCACGATGTGCTGCACGACATCGAGCTGCCGCTGTGGATGTCCTGGGTCGGCGTGCCGATCTTCAGCGTGCTGGGCGCCTGGGTGACGCACGCGTTCTTCGGCGTGCCGTGGCTGCTCGCCTTCATCTCGCTGCCACTCATCTTCGTGCTCACCATCATCTGCACCAACTCGATGGCGCTCACCTCGTGGACTCCCACCGGCTCGCTCGCGAAGATCACGCAGTTCACCATGGGTGCGATCGACCGCAGCAACCCGGCGAGCAACCTGATCCCCGCGGGCATGACGGCGGAGATCGCCTCCAACGCCGCCAACCTGCTCTCCGACATCAAGCCGGGCTACATGCTGGGCGCCAAGCCGCGGCAGCAGGCGATCGGCCACGTCATCGGCCTCTTCGCCGGGGCGCTGGCCTGCGTGCCGCTCTACTTCCTGCTCTTCCTGCCGCCGGACGCCAACGGCCTGCGCTCGACGGCGACCATCGTCTCGGAGCAGTTCGCGATGCCCGCGGCGCTGCAGTGGAAGGGCGTGGCGGACATCATCACCAAGGGGCTCACCAGCCTGCCCAATTCGGCCATCGTCTCGATGATCGTCGCGGCGGTTTGCGCCGTCGTGATCGAAGTCGCGCGCATCGTCACGCGCGGGCGCTTCCCGCTCACCGCCGTGTCGATCGGCCTGGGCGTGGTGCTGCCGCCGGAAGCCACCTTCGCCATGTGGGTCGGCGCGATGATCTTCTGGTGGGCCGGCCGGAGCAACCCGGCCAAGGGCACGAAAGGGCACACGTTCTGGGTCGAGGGCTGCGAGCCGATCTGCGCCGGCCTCATCTCGGGCGCGGCGCTCGTGGGCATCGGCAACGCCATCGTCAACGTGCTGCTGGCCTGACATGATCCATCCCGCGCATTCGGTGCTGGTGCTGGTGGACTACCAGGAACGCCTGCTGCCCGCGATCCATCTCGGCGCGCAGGTCCTCGCCGAGGCCGTGCGCCTGGCGGACTGCGCGCGGGCGCTCGACGTCCGCATCTTGGGCACCGAGCAGAACCCGCGCGGCCTGGGCCCGAACGGGAGCACGATCCGCGAGCGCTGCGCGACGACCCTGGCGAAGATGCACTTCGATGCGTGCCGCGACGGGCTGGTCCCGTTGCTGCGCGATTCCGGCGGCGCCTTGCCCACGGACGTCGTCGTAGCCGGCTGCGAGACGCACGTGTGCCTGATGCAGACCGCGCTGGGCCTGCTGCGCGCGGGGCTGCAGGTGCGCGTTGCGGTCAATGCCTGCGGCGCGCGCCACGTCCCGGACCACGATCTGGCCCTGGGACGCCTGCAGCGATCCGGGGCCGTGCTCGCCAGCGTGGAGACGATCGCCTTCGAGTGGCTGCACACGTGCGAGCACCCGCGCTTCCGCGAGGTGCTGGAGATCCTCAAGGCGCCGCGGGGCTGAGACTCGCTACCAGCGCAGCAGCGCGTGCCCGGCTGCCGCCCCTGCCGCTGTCGGCAACGCCATCCCCAGCAGGTACCAGGTCCCCAGGAACGGCGGCGCCATTTCCGGGCAGTGCAGGCAGTACACGGCCGCCCCCAGCGCGCCGGCGAGCAGTCCCGAATACGCGCCCGCCACGACCGGGCGGGTGGGCGCCAGCCCCTGCATCGCCCATAACGCGGCGACGAACGCCGGCACCGAGAGGAAGGCGATGCTGAACGGGCACGAGGCCCAGGTCTCGCCCAGGACCAGCTCCACGCGCTCGCCGGGCGCCGCCGCAAGCAGCGCGGCTCCTGCCAGCACCCAGATCGCGCCGACCGCGGCCAGTGCCACTTCGGCGGTGTGGCCGGCGCGAACGCCGGGACGCGCCAGTCGCGTGGCCGCCAGCAGCGCCGCCGCGAAGAGAACGAGCGGGAAGGCGAGCTTCACCCAGAACAGCGGATCGCGCGCGGCCGCCGCCAGGTCCGGCCGCACGCCGTAGAAGGCCAGCATGAGGACCAGGGCGCCCGCGCCGCCGGTCGCAAGGCAGGTGCCATAGCGCCGGCGCACGGCACCGCCCGCTACCGGCTGCGGGTCCCTGGCCAGCATGGCGATCAGCTTTTCCGTTTCCATGTCCCTATTCCCGAATGTACGCGGCCAGCGCCTTGAGGCCGCGATGGATGCCCACCTTGACGGCGGATTCCGACATCCCCGTGCGCCGCGCCGCCTCCGCCACCGAGAGGCCCTCGATCTTCACGTGGATGATCGGCAGGCGGTGCCGATCCGGCAGCCGGGCGAGCAGCGTCGACAGGTCGCGGCGCGCATCGTGGGCCTCGGCATCGGACGCCGCGAACAGGTCGTCCTCGTCGCCCAGGGGCTCGTTGAGCGCCTCCCGCCCCGCCCGGCGCCGCAGGAAGTCGATCATCTTGTAGCGCGCGATGGCGTGCGCCCAGGCCGTCAGCGGCTGCGCCGCATCGTAGGTGTGGCGCTGGTTGTGCACGGCCAGCAGCGTCTCCTGCACCAGGTCCTCCACTTCGTCGGGCACGCGC
>CAZOIB010000268.1:0-4891 GCA_964579785.1 uncultured Lysobacter sp.
GTGCCGGGCACTCCGCGCGAGCGCGCCAGCGGCATCGTGGGGGAGGACTTCGCGCAGTCGGCCGTCGCGGTCGACGCCGCGAGTGCCGCCATCCGCCTCGGCGGATTCGTGGCGGCGCCCGGCTTCACGCGCGCGACGCGGGATGCGCAGTACCTCTTCGTCAACGGCCGTGACGTGCGCGACAAGGTGGTCGCGCATGCCATCCGCGAGGCCTATGCCGACGTGCTGCACCACGACCGGCATCCCGCCTACGTGCTCTTTCTCGAGGCCGATCCGCGCCTGGTCGACGTGAACGTGCACCCGGCCAAGACCGAGGTGCGCTTCCGCGACGCCGGGGCGGTGCACCAGTTCGTGTTCCATGCGCTGTCGCGTGCGCTGGCGGCGCCCCTCGCCGGCGTGGCGGGCGCGGCGCCGGCCGCGACCGCGTGGCCGCCGCCCGCGAGCCAGTCGAGCCTCGCGGTGGCGCAACCCGTCTCGCGCTACGAGGCGTTCTTCGCGGCAACGCTCGCCGACGAGCGGCGTCCCGCAGCGTCGCCGGCCGGTACCGAGGACGGCGCCGCGGCGAAGCTGGGCTACGCGCTTGCGCAGCTGCATGGCGTCTTCGTCCTCGCACAGAACGCGGCCGGGCTGGTGCTGGTGGACATGCATGCCGCCCACGAGCGCATCGTCTACGAGCGGCTCAAGGGCGCGCTCGATGCCGCAGCCGTTCCCTCGCAGCCGCTGCTCGTGCCCATCGCGATTCCGGCCACCGCGGAGGAAGTGGAGGAGGCGGAGCGCAGCGCCGACGCCCTGTCGCGACTGGGCTTCGAGGTGGGCATTGCCGGTCCGCGCGATCTCGTCGTGCGGGCGGTGCCGGCGCTGCTGGCCGACCTCGATGCGCCCGCGATGATCCGTTCCGTGCTCGCGGAGATGCGCGAGTTCGGCGCCAGCGGCGCGCTGCTCGAAAGGCGCAACGAACTCCTCTCCACCATGGCCTGCCATGCCGCGGTGCGCGCCAACCGCATCCTCACCGTGCCGGAGATGAACGCGCTCCTGCGCGAGATGGAGGAGACCGAACGCGCCGGCAGCTGCAACCACGGGCGCCCGACCTGGGTGCAGTTCTCGATGGCGGACCTCGACCGCCTGTTCCTCCGCGGCCGCTAGCGCCCGTGCCGACGCCGGGGCAAGCCCGCGCAGTCTTCCTGCTCGGACCGACTGCCAGCGGCAAGACGGCGGTCTCGCTCGCGCTGGCCAGGCGCTTCGCGGTGGAGATCGTGAGCGTGGACTCCGCGCTCGTCTATCGCGGCATGGACATCGGCACCGCGAAACCGGACGCGGCCACGCGCGGCTCGGTCCCGCACCATCTCGTGGACCTCGTGGAACCCACCGAGTCCTATTCGGCGGGAAGGTTTCGCACGGACGCCCTGCGCATCGCCGCGGAAATAGCGTCGCGGGGCCGCGTGCCGTTCTTCGTCGGCGGCACCATGCTCTACGAGCGCGCGCTGATGCGCGGACTTGCCGAACTTCCCCTGGCCGACCCTGGCATGCGCGCGGAGATCGACGCGCAGGCGCGCCGCGAAGGGTGGCCCGCGCTGCACGCGGAACTCGCCAGGGTGGATCCCGAGACGGCAGCACGGCTCGAACCAGCGGACGCGCAGCGCATCCAGCGGGCGCTCGAGGTCTACCGGGTCTCCGGCCAGCCGCTCGCCACGCACATCGCGGCCGCAGCAGCGCAGCGACCGCCGTTCGCCGCGGTCACGGTCGTGCTGGAACCATCGGATCGCTCCGTGCTGCATGCGCGGGTCGCGCAACGCTTTCACGCCATGCTCGCTGCCGGCCTGGTCGACGAGGTGGTGGGACTGCGTGCCCGGCACGCGCTGCACGCCGGATTGCCTTCGATGCGGGCGGTCGGCTACCGGCAGGTGTGGGAGACGCTGGAAGGCGCGGCGAGCGCGGCGACGCTCGCGGAACGCGGCATCGCCGCGACGCGCCAGCTGGCCAAGCGCCAGCTTACCTGGCTGCGCGCGATGCAGGACGTGGTGCGGGTGGATTGCCTGCGCCCCGGCCTCGCGGACGAGGTGGCGGGGCGCGTGGAGCGCTTTCTCGAGACTTAGTCGTCGCCGTGGTACTTGAAGCTCACCCTGAGCTTGGCGCGGTAGACGAGCTTGCCGTTCTCGATCTTGGCGTCGAGCTTGTCCACTTCGGCCACGCGCAGGTCGCGCAGGCTCTTCGCGGCCGACTTGATGCCGTTGGCGGCAGCGTCCGCCCATGACGTCCTGCTGGTGCCGACGATATCGATGATCTTGTAGACCGCGGGCACAGCGGCCGGGGCTTTTTTGGCTTTCTTGGCCATTTGCATTCCTCCGATGGTTGGTCCTGCGAGTCAACTATACCCTCGCGCCACGGGTCGAGGAATCAGCGCGGCGTCTCCACGGTGACGCTCGCCCCGCCCTCTCCGAAGGTGAGGTCCAGCGTGTCGCCCCTGGCGAGCGTCGCGCCGGACCGGATCACCGTGCCGTCGCTCGAACGCACGATCGCATAGCCGCGACCCAGGACCTGCGTCGGATCGAGGTGCGTGAGAGAAGCGGCCGCGGAGGCCAGCCGCGCGCGCCGATCCCGCAGCGAGCGCGACGCGACCGCAGCCAGCCGCCGCGCGTGCTGCAGGAGGTCGAGCCGGGCCGTGCCGGGATCCGGTGCCGCGCCGCGCAGGCGCGGAGCGAGGCCGCGCAAACCCTCCGTGCGCAGTCCCATGGCCTGCCGCGCCTGCAATCCGAGCCGGCGAGCGAGCGCGGCGACCTGCTCGCGGCCGCGCGCCAGGCGCTCGGCGGGCGTGAGGAGGCGCCGCGTGGCGATGTCCAGGCGCTGGGCGGCATTGCCGATGCGGCGTGCGGTCGCGCGCGCCAGCAGGCTCGCCTCGCGTGCGAGCTGCCGGACGAGCGCCTCGCGATCCGGGCTCGCCGCCGCCGCGGCGGCCGTGGGCGTCGCGGCGCGCAGGTCCGCCACGAAGTCGGCGATCGTGAAGTCCGTCTCGTGGCCGATCCCGCTCACCACCGGAATTGCCGACGCCGCGATCGCGCGGGCCACGACTTCCTCGTTGAACGCCCAGAGGTCCTCGAGGCTCCCGCCGCCACGCGCCACCAGGAGCACATCGCATTCGGCACGCGCATTGGCCACCGCGATGGCGCGCGCCACCTGCGCCGCCGCCGCCTCGCCCTGGACGAGCGCCGGGTAGATGATCACCGGGACCATGGGTGCGCGACGCGCAAGAGTCGTGAGGATGTCGCGCAGGGCGGCCGCGGCCGGAGAGGTGACGATGCCGATGGCGCGTGGAAACGCGGGCAGGGGCTTCTTGCGCGACTCCTCGAAGAGCCCCTCCTTGCCCAGTTTCGCCTTCAGCCGTTCGTAGGCCTCGAAGAGCGCACCGAGCCCGGCGTGGCGCATCTGTTCCACGGCCAGCTGGTAGGCACCGCGCGGCTCATAAATGGTGACGCGCGCGCGGACTTCGACCTTCAAGCCGTTCTCGGGACGGAAATCGAGGTTCTGGGCGCGGCCCTTGAACATGGCGCAGTCGATCGCCGCCCCTTCGTCCTTGAGAACGAAGTACCAGTGACCCGAAGGTGCCAGGGTCGCCCGGGAGATCTCGCCCACGACCCAGACCAGGCCGAACTGGCCTTCGAGAAATTGCCGGGATCGCCGGTTGAGTTCCGTGACCGTGAGGGGCGTTGCCGGGGAAATCGAGGCCATGGAATGGCATGCTAGACGCAATCCGCCGCAGCCGCGACGGGGCGTCTATCCACCGTCACGGGGCGGACACGGGGCGGAAAACGGACTTTGTGTTTTCATTCCCCCTTGACAGGGGAAAAAAACTCTAAGTGTTTGAAAGAACAAGCCTATCGCGCAACGCTCAAAAAATGAGCGGAAGAAAAAAAAGCCTTATCGCAACGTCACTTGCCGAGGCCCCCCGCATTGCGCCCACAGGGTTATCCACAGGCTCTGTGGATGATTCGCCACACTGTCTCTCTGCCCGATCCGAAACGGCGAGTCGCGCGAGAATCGACGCGAGTTTCGAGGCGATTTCGCCCGCGAAAGCGCATCAGTGCTCGATTTGGCGCGGCATGCCCCGGCGCAAGTTAAAGTCGATTGTGAAACGGCTTGTGGCCGCGTCGTGCCGCGGGCACTAGGGCTTGTGGAACGCGTGGGGGCAGGCGAAAATGCGTTCCGCTTTCCTCCCAGGAATAATCCCGCGTGCTGTCGATCATCGAAGCGGCCGGCTGGCCGATCTGGTTCATCCTCGTCACCTCCGTCGTCGCCCTCGCCATCATCGGCGAGCGCTTCTGGTCGCTGCGCACGCCGCTCGTGGCACCCCGCGAGCTGCTGCCGGAGACGGTCCGCGAATATCGGGCGAAGGGCGTCACGCCGGATCTGCTGGCGCGCCTGCAGCAGGGACCGCTCATCGGCCGCATCTTCGCCGCTGCGCTCGCCAACGAGAGGAGCCCGCGCGAGGTCATCAAGGACGCGGTGGAGGACGCGGGCCGCGCCGTCGCCCTGGAACTGGAGCGCTTCCTCAACACGCTGGGCACCATCGCCACGGTCTCCACGCTCCTCGGGCTCTTCGGCACCATCGTCGGCATGATCGAGATCTTCGGATCGCAGACGCCGACCGGGGGCAACCCCGGGCAGCTCGCGCACGGCATTTCCGTGGCGCTCTACAACACGCTCTTCGGCATCGGCGTGGCGATCCCGGCGGTGATCTTCTACCGCCACTTCCGCAACCGCGTCGACGTGCTGGTGGAGGACATGGAGAGCCAGGCCATCAAGCTGGTCGAGATCCTGCGGGGCGAACGGCGCGCATGAACTTCCGCCGCGGCCGCGGACGCGAAGAGCCGGAGATCAACCTGATCCCGCTGATCGA
>CAZOIB010000269.1:0-1785 GCA_964579785.1 uncultured Lysobacter sp.
TCACGTTGGCGCCGCCCGCATAGGCGAAGCGCGCGAAGATCGCCATCGCGCCGAAGGCGCTGGCCGACAGGACGATCAGCGCTATTCCGCCCGCGGCGGACGGTGCCGCGGATGGTGCCAGGTTGCTAACCTCCTTGGCCACTCAGGGGCTCAAGTCGCGTTGTCGTCCTGCGAAGGTGAGCAACCTGGCACCAGGAGCCGGGCTTCCAGCTTCTCGATACGCTTGTCGAGGCGCTCGACCGCATCGCGCAGTTCGGAGACTTCGGCAACGAAGCCTTCCACCTTCACGCGCGAGGCGATGAGGGGATCTTCCTCGGTCCAGTACTCGGCTGCGCCGGCGGCCAGGCGCCGGGAGGCATCCTTGCCCCAGGCGGCGGCATCGCGCGCGGCGGACACCAGGCCGTGCGCGGCCGCGTCGCCGACGACGCGCGACAGGTCCTCTTCAACATCCCACTTGAGGTGCCTGGCGAGGAACGCCACCTCGCCCGCGAATTCCATGTCGCCGGTGGTCTCGACGTCGCGATAGGCGCTTTCGTCCTGGGCCGCGAGGCGCGGCAGCAGGAAGGGCGAAATGCGCATCTCGAGATCGCGCGCGGCGCCCTCGACGGCAGGCAGCACCTCGCCGGTGGTCTGCACCGTGAGCACGACCGGCAGGGGCCCCACGCGGAAGGCTGCGGACTTGCCGGCGAAGCGTGCCAGGCGCTCGCGGGCGAGCGGCGTGGCGGCGGTCAGCCGGTTGATCGCGCGCGCGGCCAGCGCGGTGGAACCCGGTGCGATCACGGCTTGAAACCGCGGTGCAGCGCCACCACGCCGAGCGTGAGGTTGTGATAGTCGACTCGCACCAGCCCGGCTGCTTCCAGCATCGCCTTGAGCGTTTCCTGGTCCGGATGCATGCGGATGGACTCGGCCAGGTAGCGGTAGGCACCCTCGTCGTTGGCCACGTGCCTGCCGAGCCACGGCAGGACCTTGAACGAATAGGTGTCGTAGGGTGCGGAAAGCGGCTTCCATACCCTGGAGAACTCGAGCACGAGCACGCGCCCGCCGGGACGCGTGACGCGCGCCATCTCGGCCAGCCCGCGCTCCTTGCTGGTGAAATTGCGCAGGCCGAAGGCGATCGTCACGCAGTCGAACGTGTCGTCGGGAAAGGGGAGGACTTCCCCGTTGCAGATGGCGCCCGGCGCCACCTGGCCATGGTCGAGGAGCTTGTCGCGGCCCACGGCGAGCATGGCGCCGTTGATGTCCGTCATCACCACCTGCCCGGTGGGCCCGGCGCGGCGCGCGAAGGCGAGCGCGAGATCGCCGCTGCCGGAGGCCACGTCCAGCACGCGCTGCCCGGGCTTCACGTCCGCCATCTGGATGGCGAAGTGCTTCCACAGCCGGTGCAGCCCGAGCGACATGAGGTCGTTCATGCGGTCGTAGTTCGTGGCCACCGAGCTGAACACCTCGCCCACGCGGGCGGATTTCTCCTCCTCGCGGACCTGCTCGAAGCCGAAGTGCGTGGTCTTGTCGCTCATTTCGGGTCGCGCGAGGCCCCGGCCTGTTCCAGGCGCGCGAGGTAGCTCTTCCAGCTCGACTCCTGCTTCTCGCCCAGCTCGTACAGGTATTCCCAGGAATAGAGGCCCGTGTCGTGGCCGTCGGAGAACGCGAGCTTCACCGCGTACACGCCGACGGGCTCGATTTCCTTGATCTCGACGTTGCGCTTGCCGACCTGGAGGACCTCCTGCCCGGGGCCGTGGCCGCGCACCTCCGCGGAGGGCGAGAAGACGCGCAGGTACTCGCAGGGAA
>CAZOIB010000270.1:0-1742 GCA_964579785.1 uncultured Lysobacter sp.
TGCAGGTGTTCCCGCGCCGCGCCCACGCCGAAATCGTGCAGGGCATCTCCGACGAGAACTGGAGCGGCATCCAGTCGCTGCTCGCGCATGGCGACGCTCCCGGCGGCGTGCAGGCGCAGCTGGGCGAGGCGGCGGCGCGCGCGGTCGAGAGCCTCGCCACGCAGGCCTGCGCGGCGACGCTTCCCTCGGCCGTGCGGCGGCGCATGCAGGTCACCGAGGGCCAGAGCCTCGCGGCCTGGGACCTGCCCGCAGCCGCCACCGCCTTCTCCCGGGCGTGCCTGACGGGGTACCTGGCCGAGCGCGAACTGGCCGCCGATGCGCTGCGGCGCGTCGTGGAGCGCTCGCTGGTCGAGATCGAGCAGGCTTACACGCACCTCGACCTGCAGGGCGTGAGCATCGCCATCGTCTACCAGCTCGAGCGCATCCGCGCGCAGTTGAAGCGCATCGGCGAACTCACCGACCTGCTCGCCGCGCCGGAAAGTGCCGCGCGCATGCTGCCTCACTTCGTCGCCCATCTGATCCGCGACGTGCACGACCATCGCAGCGCGATCGCGCTCCTCAGCCAGAACTTCGAGCTGGCGGCGCGCAAGGTCGTGGAGCGCAGCGCCGAGACGGGCGAGCACTACATCACGCGCGACCGTGCCGAGTACGCGGACATGGTGAAGCGCGCCAGCGGCGGCGGCGCGGTCCTCGCCGTGACCACCTACGTGAAGTTCGCCTTCGCCGCACTTCACTGGCCGCCCTTCTTCGACGGGCTGCTCGCCTCGGTCAACTACGCCGCGAGTTTCGTGTTCATCCAGTTCGCCGGCCTCACGGTGGCGACGAAGCAGCCCGCCATGACGGCGCCGGCACTGGCGGCGCGCATGAAGGACCTCGCGAATCCGCAGAGGATGGAGGCCTTCGTCGACGACGTCGTGAATCTCGTCCGCTCGCAATCGGCCAGCATCTTCGGCAACGTGTTCGTCGTCTTCCCGGTCGCCTACGGGCTCGGGCTGCTGCTCGCCGGGGCGAACATGATTCCGGCCGATGCGGACAAGGCGGCGAAAACCATCGGCTCCCTGTCGATCTGGGGTCCGTCGGCTCTCTTCGCCGCCTTCACGGGCGTGCTGCTCTGGTTCTCCAGCGTGCTGGCCGGCTGGGTGGACAACTGGTTCCACTACCGTCGCCTGGGGCCGGCGATCGCCGGGCACCGGCGCCTCGCCTACGTCTTCGGTCCCTCGGCCATGCAGCGCGCGGCCAGGTTTCTCGACCATGAAATCGCCGGACTCACGGCCAACATCTCGCTGGGATTTCTCCTGGGCTCCATGCCGGTGCTGCTGGCCTTTTTTGGCCTGCCGGTCGAGGTGCGCCACGTGACGCTGTCCTCGGGCCAGCTGGCGGCCAGCGTGGTCGTGCTCGGCGGGTCGGTCATGTCCACGGGCGCGTTCTGGCTCGCCGTCGCGGGCATCGTCCTGATCGGCGTGCTCAACGTCGGGGTCAGCTTCGCCCTCGCCTTGCAGGTGGCCATCGGCGCGCGCGAGTCCAGCGGCGCGAGCCGCGGCGCCATCTACCGCGCCATCCGGCGCCGCATGCTGCGCGAGCCCGCCTCCTTCCTCTTCCCGAAAGACTGACTTTGTACCGGGTTCATGAACCCGGTTCGCGAACCCGTTTCATGAACCCGGTACAAAGGCCGGATTCCTGCGGGTCGACGGCGTGGGTCCAGCGCACGCGCCGGACGGCGCGCTCGTCGAGGGCGGCTGTCC
>CAZOIB010000271.1:0-1967 GCA_964579785.1 uncultured Lysobacter sp.
GTGGGCGAGCGCGGAGTAGCCCGTGCCGAAGTCGCCGATGGAGAGCTGCACGCCCGTGGCCTTGAGCCGCGTGAGCATCGCCAGCGCGCGTTCCGCATCACCCATCATCGAGCGTTCCGTGATCTCCAGGGTGATCCTCTCGGGCGGCACGCTCCAGGTCCCGAGTGCCTGGGCGACGACTTCGGGCAGGTCCGCCTCGAGGAGCGCGCGCACCGAGAGGTTCACCCCGAAGCGCGGAGTGATGCCGTCCTTGGCGAGGTGCACGGCCTGGCGCAGCACCGCATTGAGCACCCAGGAGGTGAGGGTGGAAGTAAGGCCCGTCCTCTCCGCCAGGCCGACGATGTTGGCGGGGGCGATCACGCCGGAGGTCGGATGGCGCCAGCGCAGCAGCGCTTCCGCACCCACGGCACGGCCGCTGGCGAGTTCCACCTGCGGCTGGTAGTGCACCTCGAGCTCGTTGGCGCGCAGCGCCCGCTGCAGGTCGATGTCCAGGCCGTGGTAGATCTCCGCCTCGACGTTGTCCTCGCTCTGGTAGACGTGGTAGCCCTCTTCGCGGGTCCGCGCGATGCGGCGCGCCACGTCGGCCGCCATGAGGAGCTGCCCCGGGTCCGGGGACTGCTCGGGGACCGTGGCGATGCCCACGCAGGGGCGCAGGAGCGCCGTGCCGCCCTCGTGGGCGATGGGCCGGTCCAGCGCGCGCAGGCACTTCACCGCCGCGAGCACGGCCTGCGTCGGGTGCGCGATGCGTGGCAGCACGATGCACAGCTGCTCGTCGTTGATCGCCGCGATGCGGTCCTCGGGACGCAGCACCGGGCGCAACCGTTCGAGGACCAGGGAAATCGTCACCGCCAGCGGCGGCCCCTTGAGGAGCGCCTGCAGCCGGTCGACCCGGCGCAGCTCCACGATCAGCACCGCGAGGCGTCCCTTCGTCTCCTGCGCGATCGCGGCCTCGCGGTCCAGGTAGCGCAGCAGCTCGTCGCGCGCGTCCTGGGCCCAGGGAGGCGTGTGGAGATCCGGATTGTCGGAGGGAGGCTGCCGGTTCATGCCAGGTAGTGCTCGCGCGGGTTGAGGCCGTAGGCGCCCGACGGCAGGCTCCTGCGTATGAAGGCGGGCTCATCCCCGCCGAGCAGGGGATCGTAGAGCAGATCCACCATCGTAGGGTAACCCGAAGGCGTCTTGTCGGGGCCGGTCAGGAGCAGCACCCGGGGCTTCAGGCGGCGCACCTTGTTGTGCGAGACGACGACAGCCACCTCACCGGTCGATAGCTCCACCAGCGATCCCACGGGAAACACGCCGACCGCCTGCACGAACTGCTCGGTGAGCGGCGCATGGAAGATCTCGCCGCCCCAGCCGGTGATGCTGCGCAACGCCTCGTAGGAGGAGACCGCTTCCGCGTAGGGACGCGACTTGGTCAGCGCCGCGAAGCAATCCGCGATGCCCGCCATGCGCCCGTAGATGCCGATCGCCTCCGCGCGCAGGCCACGGGGATAGCCGCTGCCGTTCATGCGCTCGTGGTGCTGGGCGATGCCCTCGCTCACTTCCTCGGCCCAGTTGGGTGTGGCCGACAGGATCTCGAGTCCCAGCGCGACGTGCGTCTTCACCTGCTCGAACTCCGCGGGCGTGAGGCGGCCCTGCTTCTCCAGGAGCTCGCGCGGCAGGCGCGTCTTGCCGATGTCCAGCAGCAGCCCGATCGTCCCGAGCTGCGCGAGCTGGGCGCGGGGGAAGCCGAGATGGCGCCCGAAGGCGACGAGGTAGACCGCGACCTGCAGCCCGTGCCCGTAGGTGGTCAGGTCCTTCTCGCGCAGGCGCGCCACCCACATGAGCGCATCGGGATTGCGCACCATGCTCTCGACCATCTCCTCGACCACCTCGTCGACGCGCTCGATCTGCACGGGGTGCCCGGCCCAGACGTCGTCGGCAAGCTTGCGCAGCACTTCCGAGCTGCGGTCGAAGACCGCGCGCGCCGG
>CAZOIB010000272.1:0-7380 GCA_964579785.1 uncultured Lysobacter sp.
AGCACCATCGCCGGCAGCTCCCCGCCGGATGTCACGTAGTCGCCGATCGAGATTTCCCGATCCACCTTCCGCCGGATGAGGCGTTCGTCCACCCCTTCGTAGCGCCCGGCGACGAGCACGAGGCCCGGCGACTGCGCGAACTGCCTTGCCATCGCATCGGTGAAGCGTTCGCCCTGCGGCGAGAGCAGCACCACCTGCGTCTCCTGCACCCCGGCGGCCTTCTGCCTGGCCACCGCGGCATCGATCGCATCTTCCAGCGGTCCCGGCAGCATCACCATGCCCGGCCCGCCGCCATAGGGCCGGTCGTCGACCGTGCGGTGCGGGTTGTCCACGAAATCCCGCGGATTCCACGCCCGGAAGTCGAACCCACCCTCGTCCAGCGCGCGCCGCGTGATGCCGTGGCGGGTCACCGCCTCGAACATCTCCGGGAAGATCGTCACCACGTCGAAGTGCAGCATCAGACGTCGTACCCCGCTTCCCAGTCCACCGTGATGCGCTTCGCCTCGCGGTCGACACCCAGCACGTAGCTCGCCACGAACGGGATCAACCGTTCCCGCTCGCCGCGGATGACCAGCACATCGGCCCCGCCGGTCCGCAGCAATTCCTCCACCCGCCCGAGCGCCTCGCCCTGCCGGTTCACCACCTCCAGGCCGACCAGGTCGACCCAGTAAATCTCTCCTTCGCGCGCCGGCCCGAGTTCCTCCCGGGTCACCGCGACGTCGCAGCCCTGCAGCAGCTCCGCCGCGTTGCGATCATCCACCCCCGCCAGCTTGGCACTCACCGCCGCGGGCCGGACCTTGAACTCCTCCAGCGTCGCCGACTGCCAACCGGCCTTCCGGTGCAGCCACCACGACGGGTGGCCGGCCAGGCTGTCGGGAGTCTCGGTGAAGGTGCGCAGCTTGATCCAGCCCTGAATGCCGAAGGGGCCGAGAATGCGCCCCATCACCACCAGTCGCGACTCGTCCCCCGTGAACGGGGAACCGGGCGCGTTACTTGGCGGGTTCTTCCGGCTTGCCGGCGAGCTGGGACTTGCCACGCTTGATCAGCTTCTTCACCGCGTCCGAAGGCTTGGCGCCCTGCGAAACCCAGTGCGACACGCGGTCGAGCTGGATGCGCAGCGCCTGCTCGTTTCCCGACGCCTTGGGGTTGTAGAAGCCGACGCGCTCGATGAAGCGCCCGTCGCGCGGCATGCGCGAGTCGGCAACGACGATGTTGTAGAAGGGACGATTCTTCGCGCCGCCGCGCGCCATTCTGATGACGACCATTTATGGCTCCATCCCGTTGATAACGGGTAACAGTTGCGGAAATGCCCCCGGGCTTGCGGCCACGGAAGCGGAAAAGCCTTGCATTATAAGGGCTTGCCGCCCTGCGCGCAACCGGCCGGTCAGGGCGCCGTGATCCATCCCGCGATGCGGGCCACCACCTCCGCCTCCCTGCCGCGGTAGCCGTGATGGCCCTGCGCACCGCAGGGGTCGCCGTAGTCCTTCCCGCCGGTCACCGCGACGATCTCCTTGCGCGGCGAGGACCGCAGTTGCCCGAGCAGGGGCTCGACCTGCCCGAAGGGGCAGGCCCAGCAGCCATCGTTCTCGTGATGGACCAGCAGGACCGGCACGGCGATCCGCTCGACCTCCATGGCGGGAACCGGCACGTCCTTGTGATCGGTGAGGACGGTCGAGGTCAGTACCACCCCGTCGGGCCCGTGCGCGCCCGGCAGTCGGGTAGCCACGAATGCCGCCGACTGCGTGCCGCGGCTGGTGCCGACGAGCCAGACCGGGACGCGGGCCTCGCGTCGCAGCCAGGCGATGACTGCGCCCACGTCGGCGACGTGCTCCGGCGTCAGGCGGAAGCGATGCAGGTCCGCCACATCCGAGGGGGCGTCCACCAGTGCCACGGCGATGCCCTCGGCCAGGAACAGGCCGCGCGTGCGGGCGAGGAAATTGCCGCCCAGCCGCGAGATCGCTCCCGAGTCCCGGATGCCCGGGTTGCCGGCACCGCCCACGAAGAGGATCGCGGCGGCGCGCGGCCTTTCGGGCGCCTCGTAGAGAAAGCGCTGGCTGACGCCGGGCCGCGTGGGGATGTCGACGACGCGCTCCGCCGCGAGCGCGGTCGATGCCGGGGCAAGAAGCAGGAGTGCCAGGCGCGCGGCGCGGAAAGCGAGCGTCTTCTTCATGGATCCTCCGCAATGTGATGGCGGGACTGGGGCGCCCGACGATGGCGCCGCCGACATCGGTTCCGGCCTGCTGTCAGTCCTGCCTGCGGGCCGGCTCGCTCTGGTGCAGGAACTTCGTGTAGAGGTCGCGTGGCGCCGCGAGGCCGGCAACGTATCTCTCCGGCGGCAGCGTGGCGAGGAGCGCCAACAACTCCGCGTTGGCCCGGTACTTGTAGCCGAACAGCGACTTCAGGATGGCGGTGGACATGGCTGATCCTCGTTCCGGACGACCCGACGACGGCCAACCGGCGCATCGTCCCTAGCGCATGCCCGGCAGCATGCCCTTCATGTTGCGCATCATCTTGGCCAGGCCCCCGCTGCGCATCATCTTCATCATCTTCTGCATCTGCTCGAACTGGTTCAGGAGCCGGTTGACCTCCTGCACCGGCACGCCCGCGCCCGCGGCGATGCGGCGCTTGCGCGAGGCCTTGAGGAGCTCGGGCTTCCTGCGCTCGAGCGGCGTCATCGCGTCGATGATGCCCTCGGTGCGGCGCAGCGACTTCTCCTGCAGGTCCGGCGACTGCGCGGCCTGCTGCGTGAGCTGCGCAGGCAGCTTGTCCATGAGGGCGGAGACGCCGCCCATCTTCTTCATCTGCTGGATCTGCGCCTTGAAGTCCTCGAGGTCGAAGTCCTTGCCCTTCTTGAACTTGTCGGCGAGCTTCTTCGCCTCCCCTTCGTCGACCGACTTCCTCGCCTCCTCCACGAGCGAGACGATGTCGCCCATGCCGAGGATGCGGGAGGCCATGCGCTCGGGGTGGAAGGGCTCGAGGCCGTCCATCTTCTCGGAGACGCCCGCGAACTTGATCGGCGCGCCGGTGATCGCGCGCACCGAGAGTGCCGCGCCGCCCCGCGCGTCGCCGTCGAGCTTGGTGAGCACCACCCCGGTGAGCGGCAGCGCCTCCCCGAAGGCCCTGGCGACGTTGACGGCATCCTGGCCCTGCATCGAGTCGACCACGAAGAGCGTCTCGATCGGCTGCACCGCGGCGTGGATCGCCTTCACCTCGGCCATCATCGCCGCGTCGATCGCAAGGCGCCCCGCGGTATCGACGATGAGCACGTCGTGGTAGTGCCTCTTCGCCCAGTCGAGCGCGCCGGTGGCGATCTCGAGCGGCTTCTGGGACGGGTCCGAGGGGTAGAGGTCGATGGCGAGCTGTGCCGCGAGCGACTTCAGCTGGTCGATGGCCGCCGGCCGGTAGATGTCCACCGACACCAGCAGCACCTTCTTCTTGGTACCCTTGAGCAGCCGCGCGAGCTTGCCCGCGCTGGTCGTCTTGCCCGCTCCCTGCAGGCCGGCAAGCAGTATCACCGCCGGCGGTTGTGTCGCCAGGTTCAGGGGCGCGCTGGTACCGCCCATCAGCGCCACCAGCTCGTCGTGGACCACGCCCACCAGCGCCTGGCCCGGCGAGAGACTCGCGAGCACTTCCTTGCCGAGCGCCTTCTCCTTCACGCGCGCGACGAAATCCTTCACCACCGGCAGGCCCACGTCCGCCTCGAGGAGCGCCATGCGCACCTCGCGCAGGGCCTCGCCCACGTTCTCCTCGGTCAGGCGCGCGTGGCCGCGCATCGTCTTGATGACGGAGGAAAGTCGCTGCGTGAGTGCGTCCAGCATGGCAGGGGCGGAAAGGGAATTGGTGTAGACTTAAATCGCCTCGAAAATGCGCGATTCGGCCCTCTATTTTAGCACCGCCGCCTGCTGGCTCGCCCTCGCGGCGATCGCGTGGCGCAGTGCGCGTGCGGCAACCCCCTCCGGCCCCGCCGCGGGCGGCGCGTTTCCCATCGAGGCCGTGCTGCTGCCGGTCGCGCTGGTCCTGCACGGCATGCTCGCGTATTCCGGCATCGTCGTGGACGAGGGCCTGAACCTCGGCGTGGCCAACTCGATCTCCCTCATCGTCTGGCTCACGGTGGCGATCTACTGGCTCGCGAGCCTCGCGGTGCCGGGCCTCGCGAGCATCCAGGGCCTGTGGGCGCCCATCGCGCTCATCGCGGTCGTGCTGCAGGCGATCGTGCCGTCGCGCTACCTCGTGCACTACGGCGGGGATCCGCTCTTCACCCTGCACTTCGCGATCGCCATGCTCGCCTACAGCCTGTTCATCGTCGCGACCATGCACGCGATCGTGATGCTCGCGGAGCAGAAGTGGCTGCACCGCGGCGTCATGCCGCCCTTCCTGAAGAGCCTGCCGCCGCTGCTGGAAATGGAGGCGCTCCTCTTCCGCATCCTCTTCGCCGCCTTCGTCCTGCTCACGCTCACCGTGGTCTCGGGGGTGTTCTTCTCCGAGCAGCTCTTCAACCGCCCCTTCAAGTTCAACCACAAGACCTTCTTCGGGATGATCTCGTGGGCGATCTTCGCGAGCCTGCTCTGGGGACGCTACTTCCGCGGCTGGCGCGGCAGGCGCGCCGTGTACCTCACGCTGTGGGGATTCGCCGCGCTGCTGCTCGCCTACCTCGGCAGCAAGTTCGTGCTCGAGATCATCCTGCAGCGCGGCTGATCTCCCGCCGCGATGTCGGACCACATACCCCTGTCGTGGCTGTTCACGGCGCTCGCCGTGATGCTGCTCGTCGCCGGCTTCTTCTCGATCGCCGAGACGAGCATGATGGCGTTGAACCGCAACCGCCTGAAGCACCTGGTGCGCGAAGGCCGGCGCTCCGCCCGCCTCACCCAGGACCTGCTCGCCAAGACCGATCGCCTGCTCGGCGTGATCCTGCTCGGCAACAACCTCGTGAATGCGGCCTCCGCCGTGCTGGTGGCCGAGATGTCGATCCGCCTCTTCGGCGAGGGCGAGTACATCCTGATGATCGCCACGGCCACCGTGACGTTCTTCATCCTGGTTTTCAGCGAGATCACGCCCAAGGTCATCGGCGCGACCTACCCGGAGGCGATCGCGCTGCCCTCCGCCTACGTCCTCACGCCGCTCCTGCGCGTGGCCTACCCGGTCGTCTGGTTCGTGAACCTGTTCGTGCAGGGGCTGCTGCGGCTCATGTTCATCAAGCCGCGCCAGGATGCCGGCGAGCATCTCTCGATGGAGGAACTGCGCACCCTGGTGCTCGAGGGCGGCAAGTACATTCCCAAGAAGCACCAGTCGATCTTCCTGAACCTCTTCGAGCTCGAGGACATGACGGTCGACGACACGATGACGCCGCGTGGGCAGATCGAGGCCATCGACATGCAGGACGACCTCGAGGACATCCACACGGCGATCTCCACGGCGCACCACACGCGGCTCGTCGTCTACGAGGGCAGCCTCGACAAGGTGGTCGGCATCCTGCACGTGCGCAAGTTCCTCAACGCGTCGCGCCGCGAGCCTCTCGACAAGGACGGCATCCGCGCCACGCTGCGCGAGCCCTACTACGTCCCGGAAGGCACGCCGCTGCTGGCGCAGCTCACGAACTTCCAGGAACAGCTGCGCCACGTCGGCCTGGTGGTGGACGAGTACGGCGAGATCCTGGGGCTGGTGACGCTGCAGGACATCCTCGAGGAGATCGTCGGCGAGTTCACCACGCAGAAGCCGATGTCGGGCGGGCTCTTCCGCAAGGAGCCGGACGGCTCGGTGATCGCCGAGGGCATCTGCCCGCTGCGCGTGCTGAACCGCAAGGCCGGCTTCCACTTCCCCCTCGAGGGACCGAAGACGATCAACGGCCTGGTGCTGGAGGCTATGGAGGAGATTCCCGAGCCGGGCACGGCACTCCTCGTGTCCGGGCACCCGGTCGAGATCCTGCAGGTGCAGAACCGCATGGTGAAGGTGGTGCGCATCCACGCGCGCAAGGCGGAGCCGGGCGCGGCCCGGGCGGCCTGAGGCCCTACGGCTTCGCGAGGTTCTCCGGCGCGTAGCCCGCGAGGAAGCGCCTGTCGATGCGGTCCTTCCAGTGCCACACCCAGCCGCCCTCGAAGGAAAGCGGCCCGTACACGCCGATCGCGTAGCGCCGGCCGCAGGAAATCAGGGCGAGGAAGCGGCGCGCGCTCACGTGGTGCTCGAGCGGACCGCCGTGCAGTGCGGCCATCAGGTTTGCCGCGAGTGCCGGCCCCGCGCGCACGGCGAAGACGCCCGCCTTCGGGCGCGGGTTCTGCAGGTTCGTCGCGCAGTCGCCGGCGCCGAAGACCTCCGGGTGGGAAAGCGACTGCTGGAAGTCGTTCACCGCGAGGAAGCCGCGCTCGTCGGTGCGCAGACCGGAGTCGCGGATGAAACCGTGCGCGGCCGCTCCCGTCACCCAGAAGGTCGCGTCGGTGGCGAACTCGATGTTGTCCTTCAGGCGCAGGTATCCCGGACCCACCTCGCCGACGCGGCATTGCGCGTGCAGGCCGATATTGCCGCGCAGCGCCTGGCGCAGCAGCCGCCCGCGTACCGGGGTCGGGTACTCGGGCAGGAAGGTGTGGGCATCCGTGAGGACGCGCACGTGCGGAGCGCCTGCCCCGATCTCCTGGCGGAAACGGTGTTGCATCGCGAACGCGAGCTCGAGTCCCGCAGCACCCCCGCCCACGACGGACACGGCGTTCATCCCGCCGGACCGGGCGCGCTCCAGCACGCGTTCCCAGCCCGCGAGAAAGCGTTCCAGCGGCCGCACCGCGATGGCGTGCCCGGCAACGCCGGCCGCGGCTCCGGCGAAGGGCTGCGCGCCCACGTTGATCGAGAGCACGTCGTAAGGGACGATCTCGCCATTGGCGAGTATCACTTCGCGCATCGCCGGGTTGATGAGCGTCACGCTCGAACGCACCACGAGCGCGCGCGCGTGCCTGGCGAGCGGCGCCAGGTCGATGCCGCAGTCGTTCCGGGCGTAGTGACCGGCCACCAGCCCGGGCACCATGCCCGAATAGACCTGCCGTTCCACCGGGGTGACCAGCGTCACGCTCACCGCCGGATCGAGCGCGTGGCCGATGGCCTTCAGCACGTGCACGTGCGCGTGCCCGCCCCCCAGCAGCACCAGCCGCTTCACCGCCGCGCCTCGAGCCGGAAGTCCCCGAACCAGGCGGTGACCGTCTCGCCTGTCTGGTCGGTGTCGTTGCCGATGGCGATGCCGGTGACGCGCGGCACCGGGCCGCTCCATTGCGGGCCGAACGCGGCGCGGAAGTCGGCTTCGAGGTCGCGCGCTTCGCTGGCCCAGGCTCCCGGCGAGGCGCTGCGCAGCACCACCGTGCGCACGCGATCGGTATACGGGTTCCAGGCGCTCGTGCCGACGGG
>CAZOIB010000273.1:0-8636 GCA_964579785.1 uncultured Lysobacter sp.
TTTCATCCGTATTCTCCTGGGGCGTTCGCTTGCGTTTGCTGTAGGGTCTTGTTCGCGGGCCTGCGGCCCGATGGAACCTGTCCCCCTAGTGGCGTTCGAGATCGATGTCGATCGCGAGCGAACGGATTTCCTTCACCAGCACGTTGAACGACTCGGGCATGCCAGCCTCGATCTTGTGCTCGCCCTTCACGATGTTCTCGTAGACCTTGGTGCGGCCCTGCGTGTCGTCGGACTTCACCGTGAGCATTTCCTGCAGCGTGTAGGCGGCGCCGTAGGCCTCCAGCGCCCAGACCTCCATCTCGCCGAAGCGCTGGCCGCCGAACTGCGCCTTGCCGCCCAGGGGCTGCTGCGTGACGAGGGAGTACGGGCCGGTGGAGCGCGCGTGCATCTTGTCGTCGACGAGGTGGTGGAGCTTCAGGATGTGCATGTAGCCCACCGTGACCGAGCGGTCGAAGGCGTCACCCGTGCGGCCGTCGTAGAGGGTGACCTGCCCGCTGCGCGGAAGTCCCGCAAGCTCGAGCATGTCCTTGATCTCGGCCTCCGTCGCACCGTCGAACACGGGGGTGGCGAACGGCACGCCGGCGGCGAGGTTCGTCGCGAGCTCGGTGACCTCCGCATCGCTGAAACCGACCAGATCCTCCTTCTTGCCGGCGGAGTTGTAGATCTTGTCGAGGTACTTGCGCAGTTTCGGCACGCTCTCGTGTCCGTGCAGCATCTCGCCGATCTTGTGGCCGAGGCCCTTGGCGGCCCACCCGAGGTGGGTCTCCAGGATCTGGCCGACGTTCATCCGCGATGGCACGCCCAGCGGGTTCAGCACGATGTCGACCGACGTGCCGTCGGCCATGAACGGCATGTCCTCGACCGGAACGATCTTGGAGATGACGCCCTTGTTGCCGTGCCGGCCGGCCATCTTGTCGCCGGGCTGCAAGCGGCGCTTCACCGCGACGTACACCTTGACCATCTTCTGCACGCCCGGGGGCAGCTCGTCGCCCTGCGTGAGCTTCTTCTTCTTTTCCTCGAAGGCGCGGTCGAACTCCTTGCGCGTCAGATCAAGCGACTCGCGCAGCTGTTCGAGCTGCACGGCCGACTCGTCGTCGGCGAGACGGATGTCGAACCACTCGTGGCGCTCGACCTCGGCGAGGTAGGCCTTGGTGAGCTTTGCACCCTTGGCGAGCTTCTTCGGGCCGCCCTTCGCGGTCTTGCCGTTCAGCATGCGCTCGAGGCGCGCGAAGAGATCGTCCTCGACGATGCGCAGCTGGTCGTGGAGGTCCTTGCGGTAGTCCTTGAGCTGGTCGTCGATGATCTGCTGGGCACGCTTGTCGCGCTGGATGCCCTCGCGCGTGAACACCTGGACGTCGATCACGCAGCCGGAAATGCCCGAGGGCACCCTCAAGCTCGTGTCCTTCACGTCGGAAGCCTTCTCGCCGAAGATGGCGCGCAGAAGCTTCTCCTCCGGCGTGAGCTGCGTCTCGCCCTTGGGCGTGACCTTGCCGACGAGCACGTCGCCCGCCTCGACTTCCGCGCCGATGTAGACGATGCCGGACTCGTCGAGACGCGCCAGCATGCGCTCCGACAGGTTGGAGATGTCGCGGGTGATCTCCTCGGGGCCGAGCTTCGTGTCGCGCGCGACGACCACCAGCTCCTCGATGTGGATCGAGGTGTAGCGGTCCTCGGCGACGACGCGTTCGGAAATGAGGATGGAGTCCTCGAAGTTGTAGCCGTTCCAGGGCATGAATGCGACGAGCAGATTCTGGCCGAGGGCCAGCTCGCCCATGTCCGTCGAGGCGCCGTCGGCGATCACGTCGCCGGCGGCGATCTGGTCGCCCACCTTCACCAGCGGTCGCTGGTTGATGTTGGTGTTCTGGTTGGAACGCGTGTACTTGGTGAGGTTGTAGATGTCCACGCCCGCCTTGCCGGCGCTGGTTTCCACGTCGTTCACCCGCACCACGATGCGGCCGGCGTCGACGTAGTCGATGCGCCCGCCGCGCCGCGCCTGCACCGCCGTGCCGGAGTCGATCGCGACCGTGCGCTCGATGCCGGTGCCGACGAGCGGCTTCTCGGCGCGCAAGCAGGGTACCGCCTGGCGCTGCATGTTCGAGCCCATCAGCGCGCGGTTGGCGTCGTCGTGCTCGAGGAACGGGATGAGGGACGCGGCCACGGACACGATCTGCGAGGGAGCCACGTCGATGTACTCGATCTTGTCCGGCGCCGAGAGCGTGAACTCGTTGCGGTGGCGGCAGGAGACGAGGTCGTCGACGAAGTGGCCGGACTTGTCCAGGTCCGCATTCGCCTGCGCGATCACGTACTTGCCTTCCTCGATCGCCGACAGGAACTCGATGTCCTTGGTGACCTTGGCGCCATGCACGCGGCGGTAGGGCGTCTCGATGAACCCGTACTCGTTGGTGCGCGCGAAGAGGGCGAGCGAGTTGATGAGGCCGATGTTCGGGCCTTCCGGCGTCTCGATCGGGCAGACGCGCCCGTAGTGCGTCGGGTGCACGTCGCGCACCTCGAAGCCGGCGCGCTCGCGCGTGAGGCCGCCCGGGCCAAGCGCGGAAATCCGGCGCTTGTGCGTGATCTCCGACAGCGGGTTCGTCTGGTCCATGAACTGCGACAGCTGGCTGGAGCCGAAGAACTCCTTGATCGCCGCGGAGACGGGCTTCGCGTTGATCAGGTCGTGCGGCATCAGGTTCTCGCTTTCGGCCTGCGAGAGCCGCTCGCGGACCGCGCGTTCCACGCGCACCAGGCCGGAGCGGAACTGGTTCTCGGCGAGTTCCCCGACCGAGCGCACGCGGCGGTTGCCGAGGTGGTCGATGTCGTCGATCTCGCCGCGGCCGTTGCGCAGCTCCACGAGGATGCGGATGACGGCGACGATGTCCTCGGTGGAAAGCGTCATCGCGCCGGTGAGTTCGTCCCGGCCCACGCGGCGGTTGAACTTCATGCGGCCGACGTCGGAGAGGTCGTAGCGGTCCTCGCTGAAGAAGAGGCCGTTGAAGAGGGTCTTGACGGCATCCTCGGTGGGCGGCTCGCCGGGTCGCATCATGCGGTAGATGGCCACCTGCGCGTTCATCTGGTCGACCGACTCGTCGATGCGCAGCGTCTGCGAGATGTACGGTCCCTGGTCGAGGTCGTTCGTGTAGATGGTCTGCACCTCCTCCACGCCGGCATCGGCGAACTTCTTGAGCAGCGTCTCGGTGATCTCCTCGTTCGCGTTGGCGACGATCTCGCCCGTTTCCTTGTTGACCAGACCCTTGGCCACCGTGCGGCCGAGCAGGAAGTCCGGCTCGACGGCGAGCTTCTTCATGCCCGCGCTCTCCATCTCGCGGATGTGCTTGACCGTGATGCGCTTGTCCTTCTGCACGATCACCTTGCCGGTCTTGGTGACGATGTCGAAGCGCGCGATCTCGCCCTTCAGGCGTTCCGGCACGACCTCGAACTCGATTCCCTTCTTGCCGAAGTGGAAGGTGTCGAAGACGAAGAACTCGGCCAGGATGCGCTCGGGCGTGTAACCCAGCGCCTTCAGGAGGATCGTGACCGGCATCTTGCGGCGGCGGTCGACGCGGAAGTAGAGGAAGTCCTTGGGGTCGAACTCGAAGTCGAGCCAGGAACCGCGGTAGGGGATCACGCGGGCGGAGAAAAGCAGCTTTCCGGAGGAGTGCGTCTTGCCGCGGTCGTGCTCGAAGAACACGCCGGGCGAGCGGTGCAGCTGGCTCACGATGACGCGC
This sequence comes from uncultured Lysobacter sp., assembly GCA_964579785.1. Classification (GTDB taxonomy): domain Bacteria; phylum Pseudomonadota; class Gammaproteobacteria; order Burkholderiales; family Usitatibacteraceae; genus FEB-7. Next base: position 3,723 of record CAZOIB010000273.1, read on the forward strand.
TCCGTGCCGTTCACCACGAAGGAGCCATTGCGGGTCATGAGCGGAATCTCGCCCATGTAGACCTCCTGCTCCTTCACTTCCTTCACCGTGGGCTTGGTCGCCTCGCGGTCCATGATCGTGAGGCGCACCTTGGCGCGCAGCGGGCTGGCGAAGGTGAGGCCGCGCTGCTGGCACTCCACCACGTCGAAAGGCGGCTCGCCCAGCGCGTAGCTCACGAACTCCAGGCGTGCATTGCCGGAGTGGCTGGAGATCGGGAAGACGGACGTGAACGCCGACTGCAGCCCGGCGTTGCGGCGCTCCGCCGGCGGCACTTCGGCCTGCAGGAAATCGGTGTAGGAGTCGAGCTGCGTGGCGAGGAGAAACGGCACGTCGAGGACGGCCGCCCGCTTGGCGAAACTCTTGCGAATGCGCTTCTTCTCGGTAAACGAGTAGGTCATGGTGGTCATCATGGCTCCGGAAATCCCGCGGGCGCGTGCGCGCCCCCGTGCACCCGACTGGTGCTAATAGCCTGGTGGCTGGCCACTACCAGCCGCTGGCGGACGGCCGGCCGGGTTCCCCGATTCCCTGGGGCAATTCATCCCGTGCGCGGCCCGACCAAACCTCGCCTCCTGCAGTCGCTTCAGAAGGCAAATCAAAGCCGCAGGGGCTTGGATTTGGCTACTGGAACGGCCGTTGAGCGGACACCGGCAAGCCGGTGCCGCTCAACGCCAACAGACTAGCTGCGCTTACTTGATCTCGGACTTGGCGCCGGCTTCTTCGAGCTTCTTCTTGACCGCCTCGGCGTCGGCCTTGCTCACGCCTTCCTTCACGGGCTTCGGCGCTCCGTCGACGAGATCCTTGGCCTCCTTGAGGCCCAGGCCCGTCAGTTCGCGCACGGCCTTGATCGTGTTCACCTTGTTCTCGCCAGCGGCGACGAGGATCACGGTGAACTCGGTCTGCTCCTCCGCTGCTGCGGCGGCTCCACCCGCGGCGGGCGCGGCAACGGCGACGGTCGCCGCGGCGGCGGACACGCCGAACTTCTCTTCCATATCCTTGATGAGCTGCGAGAGCTCGAGGACGGTCATGCTGGAGATTGCTTCGAGGATTTCCTGCTTGGCGATAGCCATGTAACGTTCTCCTGTACTGGATGCAAATGGTCGTTGATTGAGGCCGTGGCGATCAGGCCGCCTGCTTTTCCTTCTGGTCGCGCACCGCGGCGAGCGTGCGGACGAACTTGCCCGGCACCGCGTTCAGCGTCTGGACGAACTTGGTGACCGGCGCCTGCATCGTGCCCATGAGCTTGGCGAGGAGTTCCTCGCGGCCCGGGAGCATGGCGAGGCTGCCGACCTCCTTCGGGCTCATCATCACGTTGGGCATCGCTCCGCCCTTGATGACGAGCTTGTCGTTCTCCTTCGCGTAGGCGTGGAGCACCTTGGCTGCCGCCACCGGGTCGTCGGAAATGCCGTAGGCGAGCGGGCCGACCATCAGGTCGGCGAGCTTTTCGAACGGCGTTCCCTGGACCGCGCGGCGCGCGAGGGTGTTCTTCAGCACGCGAAGGTAGACGCCGGAAGCGCGAGCCCTGGCACGCAGCTGCGTGATCTTCTCGACCGGCAGGCCGCGATACTCCGCAAGCACGATGGTCTGCGCTTTTGCCAGCCGGGCGGAAACTTCCGCCACGACTTCCTTCTTACTTTCTAGATTCAGACTCAAGGTCTTTCTCCTTCAGCTAATCGGCGCGTCGCCTTACCGGGCCCTTGGGAATGCCCGCCGGGTGCCGCACCATCCATAGCGACCTTTCGTCAGGAGACCGGTTGCGCCCTTTGGGGGCACGAGAATCCTGTCTGGGGTTCGCTATCTGCGTAGGCTTCGGGGTCGGCTTCCCCTCGATTGAGCCCCCTTGGCATCGCTGCGCCCCGAAATGCTCGGGGTTTCGCGGGGGCACCTACGGTCTTGGATAACCCGCCGGCGGCCACGAGGGCCGCCGGCGGCCCAAAGCTATTGCGCCGCGCCGGCGGAATTGCCGGCGAGCGTTGCATGATCCACGCGGATGCCCACTCCCATGGTGCTGGAGACGGACACCTTCTTCAGGTACACGCCCTTGGAGGACGGGGGCTTGGACTTGTTGATCGCACCCAGCAGGGCCTCGAGGTTCTCGGCGAGCGCCTCGAGCGGGAACGAGGCGCGGCCGATCGTGCACTGCACGATGCCCGCCTTGTCGGCCCGGTACTGCACCTGGCCCGCTTTCGCGTTCTTCACCGCCTCGGCCACGTTCGGGGTGACGGTTCCGACCTTCGGGTTGGGCATCAGGCCGCGCGGGCCGAGCACCTGCCCGAGGGGACCGACGACCTTCATCGCGTCGGGCGTGGCGATGACCACGTCGAACTCCATGAAGCCGCCCTTGATTCTCTCCGCCAGATCGTCGAAGCCGACCACGTCGGCGCCGGCGCCCTTCGCGGCCTCGGCGTTCGCGCCCTGCGCGAACACGGCCACGCGGACCTTCTTGCCGGTGCCGCGCGGCAGCACGACGCTTCCGCGCACCACCGGGTCGGACTTCTTCGAATCGATGCCGAGATTGACGGCCACGTCGATGGACTCGTCGAACTTGGCCGTCGCCGTCTTCTTGGCGAGGTCGAGTGCCTCTCCGAGGGCGTAGGCCTTCGTGCGGTCGACGAGGGCGGTGATGGTCTTCGCGCGCTTGGATTGGGCCATGATCAGACTCCTTCCACGTCGACGCCCATGCTGCGGGCACTGCCGGCGATCGTGCGCACGGCGGCGTTCAGGTCGGCCGCGGTGAGATCGGGCATCTTGGTTTTCGCGATTTCCTCGGCCTGGGCGCGCGTGAGCTTGCCCACCTTGTCCACGTGCGGCTTGCTGCTGCCCTTTTCGAGCTTGAGCGCCTTCTTGATCAGCACGGGCGCCGGAGGCGTCTTGATGATGAAGGTGAAGCTCTTGTCCGCGAACGCGGTGATCACGACCGGGAGCATCAGGCCCGGTTCCACCTTCTGGGTCTGCGCGTTGAAGGCCTTGCAGAACTCCATGATGTTCAGGCCACGCTGGCCCAGCGCGGGACCGATGGGCGGCGAGGGATTCGCCTTGCCCGCCGGCACTTGCAGCTTGACGAAGCCGACTATTTTCTTTGCCACGATGACACTCCTCGGGTTCGAGCGGACGCCGCTTGCGCGCCCTCCCCGTTCAATTCGGCCGGGAAACGCGCCCGGCCACCGCGCGCCGCGTCAACCGACGCGGGCGTTAAATTCCTCAGGCCTTCTCCACCTGCCCGAAATCCAGCTCCACCGGCGTCGCGCGCCCGAAGATGAGCACGGAGACGCGGATCTTGCTCTTTTCGTAGTTCACTTCCTCGACGTTTCCGTTGAAGTCGGTGAACGGGCCCTCCGTGACGCGCACGGACTCGCCCACTTCGAAAAGCACCTTGGGCTTGGGCTTCTCCACGCCCTCCTGCACCTGGTGCAGTATGTTGGCGACCTCCTTGTCGGAGATCGGCGTCGGCTTCATCGCCGTGCCGCCGATGAAGCCCGTCACCTTCGGCGTGCTCTTCACCAGGTGCCACGTGTCGTCGGTCATCTCCATCTGGACCAGGATGTAGCCGGGGAAGAAGCGGCGCTCGGAGAGCGCCTTCTGCCCGCCCTTCATCTCCACGACCTCCTCGGTGGGCACCAGCACCTCGCCGAACTTGTCGGCCATCCCCGAGCGCCTGATGCGCTCGATGAGGGCCTGCTGGATGCTCTTCTCCTGGCCGGAGTAGGCATGCACCACGTACCAGCGCATCGCCATCTCTAGCCTCCCTGTCCGAGTAGCCGCTGCGTGACCCAGAGGAGCCCCGCGTCGACCACCCAGAGGAACATCGCCATGACGAACACGAACACGAAGACGATGCCCGTCGTCTGCATCGCTTCCTTGCGCGACGGCCAGACGACACGCTTCGCCTCGTCCCATGACTCCCGGGAGAACACCGCGAATTCGCGACCTGCCTGCGTGAACCACATCACCGCCACGGCGCATCCGAAGCCGCCGATCAGCACGCCCAGGCGGATGATGGTGGGCTGCCCCGCGATGGCGTAGAAGCCCCACAGGCCCGCCACCGCGATCAACGCCGCCGCCGCAATCTTTATTTTTTCTGCCATGTCCTCTGCCACCAGGTGGCAGGCCAGGAGGGTCTCGAACCCCCAACCTGCGGTTTTGGAGACCGCCGCTCTGCCAATTGAGCTACTGGCCTAACCTTGAACTCGATTACTCCAGGATCTTGGAGACGACGCCGGCGCCGACGGTGCGGCCGCCCTCGCGGATGGCAAAGCGCAGCCCATCCTCCATGGCGATGGGCGCAATGAGCGTCACCGTCATCTTGATGTTGTCCCCGGGCATCACCATCTCCACCCCGCTCGGCAGATCCAGGCTCCCGGTCACGTCGGTGGTGCGGAAATAGAACTGCGGACGGTAGCCGTTGAAGAACGGCGTGTGCCGCCCGCCCTCCTCCTTCGACAGCACGTACACCTCGCACTCGAACTTCGTGTGCGGCGTGATGGAACCGGGCTTGGCCAGCACCTGGCCTCGCTCCACCTCCTCGCGCTTGGTGCCGCGCAACAGCACCCCGATGTTGTCCCCGGCCTGCCCCTGGTCCAGGAGCTTCCTGAACATCTCCACCCCCGTGCACACCGTCTTCACCGTCGCACGCAGGCCCACGATCTCCAGCTCCTCGCCCACGCGCACGATCCCGCGCTCCACCCGGCCCGTCACCACCGTGCCGCGACCGGAAATGGAAAAGACGTCCTCCACCGGCATCAGGAACGCCCCGTCAATGGCGCGCTCGGGCTGCGGAATGTAGCTGTCCAGCGCATCGGCGAGCTTCATGATCGAACCCTCGCCCATATCGCTCGTGTCCCCCTCCAGCGCCTTCAGCGCCGAACCGATCACGATCGG
>CAZOIB010000274.1:0-5396 GCA_964579785.1 uncultured Lysobacter sp.
GAGACCTCGCCTGCATCGTGATGGAGCTGGTGAAGGGCAAGTCGCTCGCGCACCACCTGCGGGACGTCAAGCAGTACGACTTCAAGGACGCCTGGGAGATCATCCGCCAGATGCTCGAGGGCCTGAGCTACTCGCACGGCCAGGGCGTGATCCACCGCGACCTGAAGCCCGCCAACGTCCTCATCAACGACGACGGCCGCATCAAGATCACCGACTTCGGCGTGGCGCGCCTGGACACCTCCACCCTCACGGTGGTGGGCGACGTGGTCGGCACGCCGCACTACATGGCCCCGGAGCAGTTCGGCGGCAAGGCGTCCACGCCGCAGACCGACATCTACCAGGTCGGCGTCATGCTCTACGAGCTCACCACGGGCACGCGTCCCTTCAACGGCAACAACGTCGAGATCCTGCGGCGCGTGCTGAACGAGGCGCCGCAGAAGCCTTCGGAGCACAACCCGAAGATCCCGCCGCAGCTCGACGCGGCCATCCTGAAGGCGCTCGCCAAGCACCCCGAGGAGCGCTACGCCTCGGCGCGCGACTTCATCGATGCGCTCGCGGTCGCGTTCGCGGAATGCCTTCCGCCTCCCTCCGGGGCGCTGCCGAACGCCGCGAGCCTGCTCACCAAGGCGCGGATGCTCGCCGGGGCCAGGGACACGGCAACGGGCGGCGAAGCGGCCGCGCCGGCCGCCGTTTCCCAGACGTTCGCGCTGGGAGACGCGCGCAAGGCGCGCGTCCTCTTCGTCGACGACGAGGAGCGCATCCTCAACGCCTTGCGCACCCTCTTCCGCGGCCAGTACCACGTGTTCACCGCGGAGAACGGGTCGCTCGCGCTGGAGTTCGTGAAGCGCTTCGGCATCCACGTGGTGGTGAGCGACCAGCGCATGCCCAACATGGTGGGCGTGGAGCTGCTGCGGCAGGTGAAGGAGGCCTCCCCCAACACCGTGCGCATGCTCCTCACCGGCTACTCGGATCTCGCCGCGATCGTCGGTTCCATCAACGAGGGCGAGGTGTTCCGCTTCGTGCGCAAGCCCTGGGACAACGAGGACATGCAGAGGACCATCGCCGACGCCGTGGCCATCGCGCTGGAGCTCGCGAACGCGCCTCCCGTCGCCGCCGCGCTGCCCGAGAAGATCGACGCCTCGATCCTCGTGATCGACACCTCCGCCGCGCTCATCGACGGCCTGAAGTCGGTGCTGGGCGGGGTGGCGCCGGTCCGGCTCGTGAACTCGGCGGAAGACGCCGTGCGGACGCTCGAGTCCGAGGAGATCGCGCTCATCATCGCCGACCTCTCGGTGGGCCAGGAGGGTCTCGTCACGCTCTTCAAGCTGCTCAAGGAGGAGCACCCCGAGATCCTGTCCATCCTCGTCACCGAGACCTCCGACTCCGAGCTGGTGATCGACCTCATCAACCAGGCGCAGATCTACCGCTTCCTCAACAAGCCCATCCACATCGGCCAGCTGCGCAGCCACGTGCAGTCGGCCCTGAAGAAGTACGTCGCGTTCAGGATGCAGCCCGGCCTCACGCACCAGCACAAGGTCGCGCAAAGCGTCTCGGCCCGGAGCTCGGCCTGGGGTGCGAAGCTCCTCGATCGCATCCGCACCATTCCCAACCGGCTCTTCTCGCGCGGCTGACCCGTGACGACGCTCACCAAGGACGACCTCGCGGAATTGGGCCGCGCCAAGGCCCTGCTGGAGAACCCGGGGCTCGCCGCGAAGCTCTCCTCGATGCTCGGAGCGCCCGTGGAGAAGGGCGTGAAGATGCTGCCGTCGTCGTGGCAGAAGTCGGTGCACAAGGCAACCGAGGCCGCGCTCATGAAGGCGCTCGACGTGGCGGTGACATCCCTCGGGGAGCGGCCGCGGCTCAAGTCGCAGGACGGCTTCCACCGCATGGCGGCGGCGGCCTCGGGCGCCGCGGGCGGCGCTTTCGGGCTGGCGGCACTCAGCTGGGAACTGCCGCTGTCGACCACCCTCATGCTGCGCTCGATCGCGGACATCGCCGCCAGCGAAGGCGAGAATCCGCGCCACATCGACACCAAGCTCGCCTGCCTCACGGTGTTCGCGCTCGGCTCGACCCGGGACAAGCGCGACAATGCGACCGAGTCCGGCTACTTCGCCGCCCGCGCGGCACTCGCCTCCGCAGTGTCGGAGGCCTCCGCGCACCTCGCGAAGAAGGGCCTGTCGAAGTCCGGCGCGCCCGTTCTGGTGCGGCTGGTCGCGGCGATCGGCGCGCGTTTCGGCGTCGTGGTCTCGGAGAAGGCCGCCGTGCAGGCCATCCCGATCATCGGCGCGGCGGGCGGCGCCGTGGTGAACACCGTCTTCATCGGGCACTACCAGGACATGGCGCGCGGCCACTTCATCGTGCGCCGGCTGGAGAAGATCCACGGCGCGGAACCCGTGCGCGTCGCCTACGAGAGGGTCCGGGGATGACCGCCTACATCATTGCCGAAGTCGAGGTCACCGATGCCGAGGCCTACAAGGCCTACGCCGCCGCCGTCCCCGCGACCATCGCGCAGTACGGCGGGCGCTTCCTCGTGCGCGGCGGCACCGCCGACGTGCTGGAGGGCGAATGGCCGCAGCGACGCCGCGTCATCCTCGAATTTCCCTCGATGGATGCGGCGCGCGCGTGGTGGGATTCGCCCGAGTACGAGAAGGCCCGGGCGATGCGCCGCGCGGCCAGCAACGGGCGCCTGATCCTGCTCGAGGGATACGCAGCCTAGCGACCGCGCCAGGCCGGTCGCTTGCTCGACGACGACTTGCCGCCGGGACGCCGTGCCGGGCCCGAGGGCCGCGAGAACTCGCGCACGCGCGGCTCGAGACCCGCGATCACCGTGACGGGAATGCGCTGTGCCGTGAAGCGCTCGATCGTCTTCACCTGCGAATGCTCGCGCGCATTGACCAGGCTGATGGCGGTGCCGGTGCGCCCCGCGCGGCCGGTGCGGCCGATGCGGTGCACGTAGTCTTCGGCCTGGCGCGGCAGGTCGTAGTTGATGACGTGCGAGATGCCGTGCACGTCGAGGCCGCGGGCGGCGACGTCGGTGGCCACCAGCACACGGAGCCTGCCGCGATGCAGCGCCTGGATCGTGCGCGTGCGCGCGCCCTGGTTCATGTCGCCATGCAGTGCCGCGACGGCAAAACCCTTCGAATGCAGGTCCTGCGCCACCTCGTCGGCGGAGCGCTTGGTGGCCGTGAAGACGATGGCCTGGTTCACGTCGATCTCGCGCAGCAGGTGGTTCAGCAGGCGGTTCTTGTGGCCCTGGTCGTCGGCGATGTGCATGCGCTGCTCGATGCTTTCATGGCGCGCCTGCTGGCTGTCGATCTCGATGCGCACGGGCTCGCGCAGCAGCGACCCGGCGAGGCGCACGATGTTGGAATCGAGCGTGGCGGAGAAAAGCAGCGTCTGGCGGGTCGCCGGCGTGCGCGCGACGATCGCCTCGAGGTCGTCCTTGAAGCCCATGTCGAGCATGCGGTCGGCTTCGTCCAGCACCAGGATCTGCAGGCGCGAGAGGTCGATGCGGCCCGACTGCATCTGGTCGAGGAGTCGTCCGGGTGTCGCCACGAGGATGTCGACGCCGGCCTGCAGCAGGCGGTTCTGCGCCGGGTAGGGCATGCCGCCCACGACCGACACGGTGCGGACGCGGCGCATGTTGGCGCCATAGACTTCGGCCGCCTTCGTCACCTGCATCGACAGTTCGCGCGTCGGCACGAGGACCAGGACGCGGGGACCGCGACCGGCGACGGCGTGCGCCTCGGTCAGGAGCTGCAGGGCCGGCAGCATGAAGCCGGCGGTCTTGCCGCTGCCCGTCTGCGAGGAAACCATCAGGTCGTGGCCGGCCAGCGCTTCGGGAATGACGCGCTCCTGGACGGGAGTCGGGTCGGTATAGCCTGCCGCGGCAACAGCCTGGCAGATCGGGGCCGAGAGGCCCAGAGAGTCGAATTTCATTTCCATTTTTCCTGCGCGGCCATTCCGGTGGGCGCGCGTAAGGCGATTGCGAAAAAGACACGCCGCCCGTCGACGGAAACGGGGAACTTGCGAACGCCGGAATTGAGGGGCGCGCGAAGTCGGCAGGCCAAGACACCGGCACCAACCGATTCGCAACCCAGGAGGAAGAACCTGCGGGGAACTGCTGCGGGGAAGAGAGGAATTCTCTTCCGGGGAGGTCAGGGACGATGAACGAAAGCGGCGCAGACCACGAGGATGCTGCGCCGCACAAACGAGACTATACGCGAAAGAGGACTGATTACCAAGGACTTTCTCGCGACTCCCGGGCGAAGGCGATACCATCCGCTTCGAGGTGCCACGAAGGCATCCATGACCGGGGAGGTTCGATGCATCGCGTGTTCGCCGTCGTCGCCTGCGCCGCCGCCTTCCACCTCCATGCCCAGCCGGTCGAACTGCAGCGCCCGAAAATAGGGCTCGTGCTTTCCGGTGGCGGCGCCCGCGGCCTGGCCCACATCGGCGTGCTCAAGGCGATGCGCGAGCAGCGCGTGCCGGTGGACTTCATCGTCGCCACCAGCATGGGCTCGGTCGTCGGCGGCGCCTTCGCGGCAGGACAGACGCCGGAGCAGATGGAAGCGCTGGTCCGCAACGCCGACTGGGCGCAGATCTTCTCCGACCGGCCGCCGCGCGAGGACTTGTCGTTCCGGCGCAAGGAAGACGACATGCGTTTCATCGGCAAGACCGAGCTGGGCCTGAAGGAGGACGGCATCGTGTTGCCCCGCGGGGCCCTCGGGTCCCAGAACCTCGAGGAGTTCCTGCGCGGCATCTCGCCCCACGCCAACGCGGCGGCGACCCTGAACGACCTGCCCATACTCTTTCGCGCGGTGGCCACGGACCTGGAGACCGGAAAGCAGGTGGTCCTCGCCGACGTGCCGCTCTCGGTCGCGATGCGCGCCTCGATGTCGATCCCGGGCGCTTTCGCGCCCACGCAGGTCGGCGGACGCCTCCTGGGCGACGGCGGCCTGGTGCGCAACCTGCCCGTCGAGGTGGCGCGCGAGATGGGCGCCGACATCGTCATCGCGGTGAACGTCGGCACGCCGCTGCTGCCGCGCGAGTCCCTCGCCTCGGCGCTCGGCGTCGCGCAGCAGATGATCAACATCCTCACCGAGCAGAACGTCGCGATCTCGCTCGCGAAGTTGAGGCCCACCGATATCCTCATCTCGCCCGACCTCGCGAACGTGAGCTTCATCGACTTCCAGCGCGGCGAGGAGCTGGTTGCCATCGGCGAGCGCGCGGGGCGCGCCGCGGCCGCGCGACTCGCGGAACTGGCCATGCCCGGGGCGCAGTACGCCGCGTGGGACGCGCGGCGCATGCGCTTCGCCGCCGTGCCCGAGCTGCCCGTGGTACAGGTACGCGTCGCGGGCGCCGTGCGCACCAACCCCGAGGCGCTCAAGCGCGAG
>CAZOIB010000275.1:0-4854 GCA_964579785.1 uncultured Lysobacter sp.
CGAAGAGCCCCGCGCCGCCCGAACCGAGGATGAGGACGTCGGTCTCGATGCGCCGGATCATTTCGCCGGCACGCCGAGGGAGGCGAGCACGGCCGCGCGCCGCCCCTGCGCCTCGTCCGCCACGTCGCGGAAGAGGTTTCCGCCATGCGCATCCATGCCGACCAGCAGCGGGCCGAAGCCGCGCACGCGAAACTTCCACAGCGATTCCGGGTTCACGTCGTCCAGGTCCACGTCCTCGATCGCCTCGACCCAGGTCGTTTCCAGGGCCGCGGCGCCGCCGACGATGGCGAGGTAGGCGCCGCCCAGCTCGCGGAAGGCCGCCTGCGTCTCCTCGAGCATGCCGCCCTTGCCGATGATGAGGCGCACGCCGCACCGGGTCAGGAGCGGGCGCGTGAAGCGCTCCATGCGCGCCGAGGTGGTCGTGCCGATGCAGATCGGCTCGTAGCCGGCCGGGAACTGCGCCGACTTCTCCACCTTGCGCACGTTGGGCGCCGTGTGGATGACGGCGTGGCCGGCGAGGTCGAAGCGGGTCGGGCGGCCGCGGTCGAACATCTCGATCTGCGTGCGGTCGCGGATGCCGAAGAGCGTGCCCTCCAGGGTGACGGTGTCGCCGATCCTGAGGCTCCTCGCCTGCTCCTCCGTGATCGGGGTTGTGAATGCGTGGTGGGCCACGGTCAGGCCTCGTGGCGAACGCCGGCGGGGGTGAACGTGGCCGTGGCACGCCGCGCGGCGTGGCACTGCATGTTCACCGCCACCGGGTTCATGGTGATGTGGGTTGCCGCCAGCTCCACGTGCACGGCGAACGCGGTGGAGTCGCCTCCCAGTCCCTGCGGCCCGACGCCGAGCTGGTTCACCGCGCGCGTGAGTTCCTCCTCCAGCTTCGCGCCGTCGGGGTCGGGGCAGCGGCTGCCCAGCCGTCTCGAGGTGGCGGCCACCTTCGCGAGATGCACGCAGAGATCGGCGGAGCCGCCGATGCCCACGCCGACGATGGTCGGCGGGCAGGTCTTGCCGCCGGCGGAAAGGACGCTGTCGATCACGAACGTCTTCACGGCCGCCATGCCGTCGGCCGGCACCGCCATGCGCAGGAACGTGTTGTTCTCCGAGCCGCTCCCCTTCGGGACCATCTCGATCGAGAGGCTCTCTTCCACGTCCGAGAAGGCGATGTTCACCACCGGGATGCGGATGCCGCAGGACGTGTGCTCGTTCCTGCGCGTGATCGGATGCACCACCGAAGAGCGCAGCGGATGCTCGACGGTCGCCCGCGCGCAGCCGCGCGCGATGGCCGCCTCCAGGTCGATGCCGTCGACTTCGACGCTCCTCCCGATCGTGACGTTGTAGATCGGGATGCCGGTGTCCTGGCAGGTGAGGTTGGTCGTTTCCTCCGCCACCGCGATGTTCGCCACCATCGTGCCGAGCATCTGCCGCGCGCGCGGATTGGTTTCGGACCGCGACAGCCGCTCGAAACCCTGCTTCACGTCGGCCGGCAGGATCTTCACCGCGCGGATGTAGAGATCCTTCGCGACTTCCTCGACCGACTTGAGATCGACCTTCATGCCGGCGTCCTCGCGCCCTGTCAGTTGGTCTTCAACTTGCGGTTGGTGACCACGCGCGCCCACTTCTTCGACTCCTCGGCGATCTGGGCGGCCATTTCCGCGGGCGTGCTGCCGATCGTCGTCATGCCCTGCGCCGCGAGCGCCGTCTGCACCTCCGGGTCCGCCAGTACTTTCGCCGTGTCGGCCTGGATCCTGTCGACGACCGCCTTGGGCGTTCCGGTCGGCGCCATGAGCCCGAACCACCCGGTGTTCTCGAAACCGGGAATGCCCGCTTCGCTCACGGTCGGCACCTCGGGCAGGAGTTTCGAGCGCTCCTTGCTGGTGACGCCCAGCGCCCGCAGCTTCCCGGCCTTCACGAAATTGGACGCTCCGGCGATGTTGCCGACGATGAACTGGATCTGCCCGCCGACGAGGTCGTTGTACGCGAGGGCTTCGCCCTTGTACGGGACGTGCTTGGCGTCGATCCCCGCCGCGTCCGCAAAGCCCTCTCCGGCCATGTGCACCTGGCTCCCGACGCCGGCGGAGCCCATGTTCAGCGCGCCGGGGTTGGCCTTGGCGTGGTCGATGAACTCCTTGAGCGTCCTGCCCGGCACAGACGGATGCACCACCACGACCATCGGGCCGGTGGCCATGTTGGTGATGGGCTGCAGGTCCTTCTGCACGTCGAAGCCCATGTCCTTGTACAGGTGCGGGTTCACCGTGACGATGCTCCCCGAAGGCACCAGCAGCGTGTGGCCGTCCGGGGCAGCCTTGGCCACCGCCGCGCCGCCGATGTTGCCGCCGGCGCCCGGCCGGTTCTCCACCACGACGTTCTGGCCCCACAGCTTGCCCAGCCGCACGCCCACCAGCCGCGCGACGATGTCGGTCGTGCCTCCTGCGGCGAACGGGACCACCAGCGTCACCGAACGCGTGGGCCAGGACTGCTGCGCCTGCGCGACGCCGATGGCCGGAACGAGCAGCGCCGCCCCGGCAGCCGCCAGCAGCAGGCGGCGCAGTTTCATTTTCTTATCGATCATTTTCTTCCCCTCCGTCTGGTTGTCGTGTGTTGCACCAATTCGCTACTTGAACAGCGCCAGCGCGAAGCCGAGGCTCGCGATGACGCCGAAACCGGCTGCAGCCGCGATCAGGTCCTTGCGCAACCCCGACCACGCCGCGAACTCGATCAGGAGCAGCCGCACCCCGCCGGCGGCGTGCAGCGCGAGCAGCAGCACCAGGCCCCACTCGCCGAACTTGAAGAGGGGCTGGTCGGTAAGGCGCAGGAAGCCCTCGAGCGCGGCTTCCCCTTGCAAGGCCTGCCCCAGGGCCCAGAAATGCACGGGCAGGAAGAGCGCGAGGGCAAGCCCGGAAAGCCGATGCACGAGGAACGCCCACCACGAAGGATGCGCACGCGCGCGAAAATCGCCGCCGCGCCTCATCCGATCACCACGGCGTAGACGGCGCGCAGGCCCATGACGGCGATGAGGAGCGCAAACACGAGGGCGAGGATACGGGCGGGATGTCCTTCCAATCCCAGCCACTCCTCGGCGATGGTCGCGAGGCCGATGGAGGCGTGCACCGCCACCGTGACCACGAACAGGAAATAGAAGGCGCCGAAGAGCCAGCTGCCGCGCGTGCGACCGAGAATCTCCGTGGCGCCGAGCCCTCCCTGCACCGCATAGATCATGGTGGCGAGGTGCACGAGGACGAAGAGCGCCAGCGCCATCGCGCTCACGCGTTGCCAGTACCAGAGCTTTGCCTCGGTGACGGCGCTATTCACAGCTCACCCCGCACCGCGGCCTTCGCGACCAGCCGCTTCAATCCGGCGATGCCGGCCGTGGGCGCGATTTGCTTCGGGCAACGCTCCGTACAGGCGCCCTGCGTGTGGCAGGCGTGACAGCCGGCATCGCCGGCGACGGCGAGCAGGCGCTCGCGCCGGCTCGTGTCGCGCTCATCGTTCACGAGCGTCCACGCGCGGTTGAGTGCGGCCGGGCCGAGGAAGGCGGGGCGCCAGGCGACCACGTCGCAGGAGGCGTGGCAGACGCCGCAGCCGATGCACTCGATGCCCGCGTCGACTGCCTGGCGGGCGGCCGATGCCGGATCGATGCGCGCGAAGCCGTCGTGGCGCGTGGAGGAGCCGGAAAACCGCCCCCGGGCCTTCGCCCACTTGTCGAAGAAGCCGCTCATGTCGGTGGCGAGGTCGCGGATGACAGGCAGGTTGGCGAGCGGCGCGATCTCGAGCAAGTCCCCTTTCGCGACCTTGGCGACGTGCGTGCGGCAGGTCCAGCGCGCCACGCCGTTGACAGTCATGGCGCAGGAGCCGCACATGCCCACGCGACAGGCGTAGCGATAGGTAAGCGTGGGCTCGAGGTTGCGCTGCACCCAGGTGACCACATCCAGCACCGTCTGGCTGTCCTGGCGCGGCACACGGTAGGTGGCAAATTCGCCTGCCTCCCGCCCGCGCCAGACCTTCACCTCGAGTTCCGCCGCCAATCCCGACTCCCGTCCGCATCGTGCAGGGCGCCCATTGTTGCAGCCCGGGCGGGCGATGGAAAGGGCCGGCGCCCCGATTATTTTGTAAACAAAACTGTTGACACTCTCGCGACAAACCCGTTAGCGTCCGGCATACTCCCGGAGGAAGCGTGGCCGCCAGAGCCGCATTGAAACCGAAGACCGGCGCCGCGCGCCGTACCCCGTCACCGCGTGCCGCGAAGCCGCCGCCGGGCGTCGCCGACATCGTGGCGACGCTGCGCGGCCGCATCGCCAGCCAGGACATACCCCCCGGCGCCAAGCTGCGCGAGACCGACCTCGCCCTCGAGTTCGGAGTCGCCCGCACCCGCATCCGCGACACCCTCGCGGCGCTGGAGCAGCGCGGCCTGGTGGAACGCATCCCGAATCGCGGCGCGGTGGTCACGCGCCTCGATCTCTCCCAGGTGTTCTACATCTATGACCTGCGCGAAGTGCTCGAGGGGCTCTGTGCGCGGCTTGCCACCGAAAGGACGCCGCCGGAGCGCTGGCGCAAGGAGCTGGAGCTTTTCCAGGGGCCGATGAAGGAACTCGTCGCGCGCAACGAACTCGACCAGTACATCGAACGCTACGAGGCCCTGCGGCGCAGCATCATCGAGGCCGCGGGCAACCCGGTCCTCGCGGAGATGCTGGACACGATCTGGGAGAAGACCCAGGTCCTGATCCGCCGCATCCTCATCCTGCCCGGCCGGGCGGAGATCGGCCGGCAGCAGCACGTGGCGATGCTCGAGGCGATGTGCCAGGGCAAGGCCGACCTGGCCGAGCAGCGGCGCCGCGAGGGCCTGAGGAGCGCCAAGGC
>CAZOIB010000276.1:0-2549 GCA_964579785.1 uncultured Lysobacter sp.
TGGCCTCCCACGCGGCACCCGTGCCGCCAAGGCCTGCACCGACGACCAGAACATCGATGCCGTCTTCGACGATCGTTTCGTGAGCCATCAGTAGTACACGCCTTTCTTCATCTTGAGGCCATTGGACTTGAGCGTATGCAAACCGCCGTCATCCATGCGGATCCATTTCGGCTCGTTGTACAACAACTGGCTGCCGCGCATTTCTTCGCTGGGTCCGGGAACATCCGCGAGCTTGGGAATCGCCTCTCCCCAGGGCTTGGTGGTGATGGGCGAGAGGAAGTTCTTTTCCGTGCCGTTGCGGAACTTGATACGCCAGGCGATCGTGCCCTTGCGCTCGTCGCGGTCGACTCGAACGCTGTGGCCGAGCGGGGCGAAATCGGCATATCCGCGCACATCGATCGCATGCATCGGGCAGGCCTTCACGCAGGAGTAGCACTCCCAGCACATGTTGGGCTCGATGTTGTAGGCGCGGCGATAGACCGGGTCGATGTGCATGATGTCCGAGGGGCAGATGTCGACGCAGTGTCCGCATCCGTCGCACCTCGTCATGTAGACGAAGGTAGGCATTGAGTGGCTCCTTGCTTTGTTCCGCTGGAAACGGCGGGCTGATTTCTAGTAATGGCGCGGCGCTTCGCGCTTGATGCCGAGCCCCATGTCCATGGGAGCGTCCTTCAGCAGTTCCATCGAGTGCCGCTCCTGCTGTGCGGGGTCGTCCCGGGACTGCGTCGGCAGGTTCAGATTCGTGCCATTGGCCTCGGCGACCCGCTTCTCGAAAGCCGCCGCGGGCTTGAAGAACATGTGCGCGAACTTGGACCAGTACACCCCGCCGAACAGCACCGCGGTGGCGACGAGGTACAGGCCGAAAATGGGGCCGGCGGCCCGGCTGCCACGCGACTGCAGCCAGGCCCACGCGAGGCCGAGCGTCACGCTGGCGAGCAGCGACAGGATGAAGAGATCGGCGCGCATCACGCGCAGTGGCTTGCCGCCCTCGGCCGCGACGTCGACGCGGATGAAGAACCAGAACCAGTAGCCGCCGGCCAGCGCCATCAGCCCGCCGAGCCACCAGAGCTGGGCCACCACGGCCGGTGTCGGCGTCGCCGCCGTCGGGTAGGCGTACACCATCAGGATGGTGGTGACGAGATACAGGGTGAACCCGTACATGGTCAGCAGGTGTGCCAGGCGGCGCCGCGGGTTGCAGAATTCGCCCGAGGCGAGGACGTCCACCACGGCGGTCTTGACCGCGATCGAGGTGATGTCGACCGGGGCTCCCTTGCCCCGCGTCTTGCGCCAGTTGGCGAAGAAGTAGGTCGCGCTGCGCTTGTGGACGACGTCCAGTAGCGTGCCGATGATGACGGCCAGGATCATCAACCCCACGAACCACTGCATGAAGCCGGCGGGCAGGCTACCCGAAACCGCCGCGAAGGCATTGCTGGTGAACATCTTGGTCCTCCCTGCTGGACGATCGACCGAGTCGACGGAACACGTAATTATGGAGGGCGATCCAAGGCAAGTGCAGAGAATCAAGTGATGCGCCTATAAAAGGATCGTATGGACCTCGAAGCGCATTTCCGCGAGGTCGGCCAGGACCCAGGTGGCCGGGGCGGCGAGGCCCGCCACCGTGCCGGGATTGACCAGCCACGTGGAGCCGCCCTTCACGTCGGCCACCGGCCGTGCCTCCGCGTGGTGCGAGTGACCGCAGCAGACCAGGTCCCAGTCCCCGGTGCAGGCGAGCGCGTACCCGAGGTGGTCGTAATGCGTCACGATGATGCGCCGGCCGGCGAGTTCGAGGCGGGCCTCCGCGCCGTGGTACTGGAGCAGGCCGCCGCTCATGCGCGACTGGTAGTGCATCGCTTGCGCGTCGCCCAGGTTGTTGCCGTGGATGGCATGCACGGGCAGGCCGGCCGCGAGCGCGGGCTTCATGGTCTGGGCGCCGATGAGGTCGCCGCAGTGGATGACGGCCGCGGCGCCCAGCGTCTTCGCCGCGTGCACCGCGCGGGCCAGCGGTTCGGCGCGGTCGTGGCTGTCGGAAACGATGCAGATCTTCATCGGCAATTCCAGGATTCCGCGTTGGCTACCAGAGGACTTCGAGACGCTCGCCGGTCACGCGATGCTCGAGGCGATGGAGCGGACTGTTGCCCTTCGCAATGCACTGCCCGCTCGTGAGATCGAACGCCCACTCGTGCTTGGGGCAGGTGAGAGTGCGCCCCTGCAGTGCCAGTTCCGGGATGTTGGTGACCTGGTGCGGGCAGCGGCTGTCGTAGACGCGGATCTCGGCGGGCGTGCGCAGCACGAAAAGGCCGCGCTCGCCGAGTTCCAGGCGCTTCACGCCGTCCTGGGGGAGGTCCGCGAGTGCCGCCACGTCGTGCCAGGCGGGGACGCTCGCGCCGCCCAGCTTCGCCGGGTCGAAACCGGGGATGTTCATCTCGAGAATGATGTCGATCGCCCAGATGATCTTCGCCAGCCCCAGCGCGGGGAACGCCATCAGCAGGGCGTCGAGGATCTCGTCGGGCGAGGCTCCCTCGCGCAGCGCGCGGCCGAGGTATTGCCGG
>CAZOIB010000277.1:0-3534 GCA_964579785.1 uncultured Lysobacter sp.
GTTCACTTCCGCGGTGACGCTGAGGGCCTTCGTGAAGTGGTAGGTCCCGAAGAACCGGAGCAGCGTGTAGGACGGCAGGTAGAACGACGTACCCGTTTCCCCCAGGCGTTCGCTCACGTACTTGACGCCGCCGCCCAGCACGAGCCTCTTCCCGCCCACGGCGAAGTCCTTCGTGAGCACGAGGCTCAGGTTGTGCTTCGGAATGTTGATCAGGGGATCTCCGGAACTCACGACCCGGCCGAAATCCACGTCACGAACGTCCGTGGCCGAATAGGCGTCGGTATAGGCGTACGAGAACAGGAGCTGGGCATTGCCCGGCAATTTCGCGGAAATGTCGACCTCGATGCCCTTGCTTTCGGCCTCGCCGATGGCGATCGACTGCCCGGCGTTCACCGGATCCGCGGTGAGCACGTTGGTCTTCTTCATCTTGAACGCCGCGATCGTGCCGTTGATGCCTCCATCCTCGGAGAAGAACTTCAGGCCCACCTCGATGGATTCCGTCTCCTCGGGCTCGAACGGGTTGCGGTTCACGTCGAACCCCGAGTTGGGACGGAAGCCCTCGCCGTAGAGGGTATAGAAGGTCATGGCTTCCGAGGCCTTGAAGGACAGCCCCACCTGCGGGCTGAACGCCGTGACATCCTGCTTCGGCGGCTGCAAGGTCGCCAGGCGGTTGTCGATCGACTGCTCGAACCAGTCGTACCGGGCGCCGATGCGCAGCCCGAACGCCTGCGTGAGGTCGATCTGGTCCGTCGCGTAGATTCCGTAGGCCTTGGTGTTCTCCGTGTCGTTGAACACGTTCTGGTTCGGCGTCGCCAGGAACCCGTAGACCGGATTGAAGATGTCCACCGAGTTCCGCACCTGCGAACTCTGGCCGGCGGCCACGACCGGCGGCCGATACCGCGTCTGCAGGCGGTCCAGCTCGAACTTGTCGTAGTCGGCGCCCACGAGCAGGTGATGGTTCAGGGTTCCCGACTTGAACCCGCCGCTGAGCTCGACGCGTCCGATGAGGTCGCTCGACGCGTAGTCGGTGTAGCGCCGTTGCCGGGAGAGCGTCTGCCCGTCGACGTAATAGGCCTGGCGGGCCGCCGCAAGCTCGGGGTTCTGCCCGAATCCCGTGAGGTCCGTCGACCGGTAGGCGCCGCCCAGGAGCAGCACCCAGTTCTTGTCCAGGTTGTGCTGCAGCTCGAACTGGTGGCCGAGAACCTCGGCAGTCATCGGCCCGTCGCCCGGCTCGCCCAGGAAGCGGGTCACGGGGATGACGCCCAGGTTTCCGCTGCGATCGGCCACCACGCCGCGGTCGAACGGGATGTCCTGATTGGACCATTCGAGTTCGTACCTGACCGTCGTATCGCGGCCGAGCCTGGAAAAGATCGAAGGTGAGAAGAACTCCCGCCTCGTCTGGACCGTATCGCGGAAGCTGTCCGCATCCTCGATCGCGCCGTTGAAGCGCACGGCCGTCGAGTCGCCGAGCGGCGCCGTGAAGTCTGCCTCGGCGCGCAGGAAGTCGTAACTGCCCGCGGAAATCATCGCACTTCCCTGGGTCTTGAACTGCGGCTTCAGGGTCGTGATGGACACGGTGCCCCCCGGCTCGCCGCGCCCGAACAGCGCCGAGCCCGGCCCCTTCAGGATCTCCATCTTCTCGACGGAGGAGATGTCGCGGATGCCGCCGAAGCCGCGGCCGCTGTTGAAGCCGTTGACCAGGTAGCCCGACGGGAGGTTCGGGTCGCCAGCGAAGCCGCGGATCGCGAAGCCGTCCCACAGCCCCCCGAACGTGTTCTGGCGTGCCACGCCCACCGCCACGTCGAGGACCTCGTTCAGCTTGACGGCGCCGAGCTCCTGCATCGTCTCCCTGGAGATCACCTGCACCGCCTGGGGGAGATCCTCGACTGCCACGTCACCGCGGTAGTGTTCCCGCTGCCCGGTGACGAGCATCTTCTCGGGAGTGGCGCGATGCACGGCTGCGGCCTGGGTCTGCGGTTGAGCCTGGGCCTGAGTTTGAACCGGGGCCTGCGCGAGCTGCTCCGCAACGGCGTCCTTCGGCGGATCCTTGGCGCCCTCGTCGGTGACCTGCTGGCCCAGCGCGGACATCGCGGGCATGGCGATGGCGAGCGCAATCGCACGGCGAAGCGGATGCAGTCTTTTCATGTGGGTCTCCTTATGGTTGGCACGCGACCCCCGAGTTCGGTGGTGTCTTCCCTGCGTGACTACCGGCGATAGTAGCGACGGCCGGACAGCACAAGAGCGCTTTCCGCGCCGGCCGCGCGCGTGCCCCTTGCGTTTTGGCCCCGTCCGACAGCATGAAACGCCGGATTCAATCCACCCACGCGGCCCGCCGGGCAAGGCGGTCGATGGCGGGGCTCAGGACCGCTGCGGGACGAGCATCCACAGGCGCGCCAGGTCGGCGGTGCCGTCGTTGCCGTGGACGGACCTGAGCGTCTGCAGGCCGCGCGAGCGCGAGCTCGATTGCAGCTGCGCGACGCCGAGCAGGAGCTTGGCGTCCTCGGGGCGCTTGAGGTTGCCTTTCTGGATGCCCTGCTCCATGCAGGCGAGCCCGTTGCGCGGCGCGCCTTCGGCCACGTAGTTGTAGCCGATGGTGACGAGCGCGTTGCCGGCCTTGTCGGCCTGCGCGTCCTTCTCGGCCTGGTCGCGGCCCCTGGTGTATTCGGCCAGCGTCTTGAGGGTGAGGTCGCGCAGGCGCTTGTGCCGCTCCGCCTCCTTGCCCGTGCCGAGGACGCTGGCGGCGTAGCCCTTGTCGACGATCGCCTTGGCCTCGGCAGGGAACCCGGCATGGATCGCGAGCTGGGTCATCTCGAGGTAGTCGTTGGCGGTCACGAGGTTGCCGGTGGCCATCTTCAGGCGGTAGACGTCGAGCGAGAGCCGGTCGGAGAAGCCGCTCTTCTTCTGCACGCGGTTGAGGAGGTCGGTCCAGTACTCCTTCTTCGGGTAGTGGGTGACCAGCCTCTCCAGCGCGGTGACGTAACCGTTGCTGTCCTTCTGCTTGAGGTAGCAGTTGGCCATGATCTGCAGTTCCTGCTCGGAGGGCTTGCGGCCGCCTTCGGTCGCGCCGTTGCCGACCACCTTCGAGACGCTGGCGCAGTCGCTCTGCAGGAAGTAGGACTGCACGAGCACCGTGCGCATGGCGGGGTCGGTGCCGCCCTCCATGAAGTAGCGGGAAGCCCACTGAGCGGACTTGGCGTAGTCCCTGGCGTTGTAGTGCAGGCCGGCTACGGCCTGGATCATCCGCTGTTGTTCCACGCCCGAGGCGCGGCCCGAAGCGATCACCGCCTCGAATGCCTTGGCGGCCGTTTCGTTGTCGCCCGCGGCCGCGGCGATGCTGCCGCGGGTGCGCTGGATGATGTAGTTCTCGTAGGGAGTCTTGTTCGCCACGGCATCCGCTTCCGCGACCTTGGCGAGTGCTTCCCGGTGCTTCTTCGACTTGTAGAGGGATTCGGCTGCCTGCAGCGGCTTGCCGACCTCCGGTCGCACGGTGTTGCCGGCCCCCTGGGCCAACGCCGCGGGCGAGGTCAGGCAGCA
>CAZOIB010000278.1:0-2542 GCA_964579785.1 uncultured Lysobacter sp.
TGGGCCCGGTCAATTTTTTGTTGGGGGGGGTTTTTTTCACCATAATCCGCAAAAAAACCGACCCCCAAACAAAATCCATCTGTCCATCTGCGGAACCGCTTCCATTACCGGAGTGCTAATGCCGGCTCCACCTCCAGCCAAGGTTACCGAGGTGTAGTCGCCGCCGGACCCTGCGTTGCACCTTTACTGCGATGCTGTTCGAGTGCCCAGGCGACATGATCGCGAACGATCGGATCGGGGTCATCGCCACGGCGCCGAAGTGAGTCGATGACGGTATCGGTCGTAGGTGCATTGCCCAGCGCGACGGCGAGGTTGCGCATCCAGCGGGCGTGGCCGATGCGGCGGATGGCGGAGCCTTCGAGGCGGCGTTCGAATTCCTCGCGCGTCCAGGCGAAGAGGTCGACCAGGGTCGCGGCATCGAGGCCGTTGCGCGCCGCGAAGTCGGGCACCGCGGCCTTGCGCGCGTACTTGTTCCACGGGCAGGCGAGCTGGCAGTCGTCGCAGCCGTAGATGCGGTTGCCGATCGCCGCCCGGAACTCTTCCGGTATCGGGCCGGGGTTCTCGATGGTGAGGTAGGAGATGCAGCGGCGGGCATCGAGCTGGTAGGGCGCGACGATGGCCCGTGTCGGGCAGGCGTCGAGGCAGCGCTCGCAGGTGCCGCAGTGGTCGGTGACGGGCGCGTCCTTCGCGAGGTCGAGTCCGACGAAGAGTTCGCCGAGGAAGTAGGTCGAGCCGGCTTCGCGCGTGAGGAGCAGCGTGTGCTTGCCGCGCCAGCCGAGGCCCGCGCGCGCGGCAAGGGCCACTTCCATCACCGGCGCGCTGTCGGTGAAGACGCGGTAAGGGAACTCGCCCAGTTCGTCGACCATGCGTCCGGCCAGTGCCTGCAGGCGTGCGCGCAGGACCTTGTGGTAGTCGCGTCCGACGGCGTAGCGCGAGACGTAGGCAAGGGACGGATCGGCGAGGACCTCCCCGGCATCCCGGGCGTTCCCGGGCCAGTAGTCCAGGCGCACGGTGATGACGCTCGCGGTTCCGGGCACCAGTTCGGCGGGGCGCGAACGGCGCGTGCCATGGCGTGCCATATAATCCATCGCCCCGTGCCACCCGCGGTCGAGCCAGGCGAGAAGTTGCGCTTCTTCCGCGGCGAGTTCGATGCCGGCAATGGCGACGGCGTCGAACCCGGCCTCGCGGCCCCAGCGCTTCACGCTTTCCGACAACGCGGCAGAATGGCTCGTGCTCATCGTGAGCCATGTTAGCCGGAAGGCCCGGACTCCTCCCTTGCCCACCCTCGCGCTCCCCGACGAAAACGCCACCCTCGCCCTCGGCGCGGCGATCGCCCCGCACCTGGTGCCGGGGCTGGTGGTGACGCTCGCCGGCGAGCTGGGCGCCGGCAAGACCACGCTGGTGCGCGGCCTCCTGCGCGCGCTGGGTCACGCGGGGCGCGTGAAAAGCCCGACCTATACTCTGGTTGAAGTTTATGAGGTTTCGAGGTTACACTTGTATCACTTTGATTTTTATCGGTTCCACGACCCAAAAGAATGGATCGACGCGGGGTTTCGGGACACCTTCAACGGGCGCAACGTGTGCCTGATCGAATGGCCGGAACGGGCCCAGGGACAACTGCCCGCAGCGGATCTCGAAATTTCCCTCGCCGTGACGGAACCGGGGCGCCGCGCCACGCTCACGGCGTGCTCGCCTGCGGGCGAGCAATTGCTCGCCGCGTTGCCACAGCACTGATCCTCGCGGCGGCGACGCTGGCCGCTCCGGCGGCTTTCGCCACGCAGCCCGTCATCGCCACCCGCGTCTGGCCCGCCGAGGAATACACGCGCGTCACCTTCGAGACCGCGAAGCCGCTGCGCCACCAGTTCTTCTTCGTCCAGGATCCCGAGCGGCTCGTCGTCGATCTCGAGGGCGTGGAATTCGGCGAGGAGCTGAAGAGCGTCGTCGCCAAGGTGCGCGAGGACGACCCGTACATCAGGAGCGTGCGCGTGGCGCGCAACCGGCCCGGCGTGGTGCGCGTGGTCTTCGACCTGAAGACCGCCGTGAAGCCCTACCTGTTCCCGCTCGCGCCCGCCGGCGCCTACAAGCACCGGCTGGTGGTCGACATCTACCCCGAGAAGCCGCGCGATCCGCTGCTCGCGCTGGTGCGGCCCGGTCCCGATCACATCGGCGAAATCGCCCGTGCGCCGGTCATGGAACTGCCGGCGCCGGCCGGGGAGTCCGTGCCGGAAGCCGCGAAGCCCGCCGCGAGCGCCGCGGAACCTGCCGGCCTGCCCGTGATCCGGCTCGACCCCGGCAAGGCCCCGCAGCCGCGCGGGGCGGACAAGGGCAAGGCGGCGCCCAAGGTCATGCGCATGGTGACCATCGTCATCGACGCCGGCCACGGCGGCGAGGACCCGGGCGCGCGCGGACGCGGCGGCACGCTGGAGAAGGACGTGACGCTCGCCATCGCCAGGCGCCTGAAGGAGCGCATCGACCAGGAGCCGGGCATGCGCGCGGTGCTCACCCGCGACGGCGACTATTTCATCGGCCTCGCCCAGCGCGT
>CAZOIB010000279.1:0-2490 GCA_964579785.1 uncultured Lysobacter sp.
CCACCGCATCGGGGAGCTTCGCGCCCTCGGCGGAGAAGAACTTGATGCCGTTGTCCTCGAAGGCGTTGTGCGACGCCGACACCATGATGCCGGCCGAGAGCCGCAGCGCGCGCGTGAGGAAGGCCACGCCCGGTGTCGGCATCGGCCCGACGAGGAACGTGTCCACGCCGGCCGCCGATAGCCCCGACTCGAGCGCGGATTCCAGCATGTAGCCGGAGATGCGCGTGTCCTTGCCGATGAGAACCGCCGGCCGGTCGCGGTGCGGGGGCGCGATGTCGGCCCGCGACAGCACCTTGCCGGCGGCATAGCCGAGGCGAAGGACGAAGTCGGGGGTGATCGGCGGCTTGCCCACCTTGCCGCGGATGCCGTCGGTGCCGAAGTATTTTCTGGTCATGTCTTCAGTGCCTGCAGGACCTTGAGTGCGTCGACCGTCTCCCTGACATCGTGCACGCGCACGATTGCCGCCCCATTCTGAACCGCGAGCAGTGCCGCGGCAACGCTGCCGGCAACGCGCTCGCCTGCCGCCCGGCCGGTGACTTCGCCGATCATGCGCTTGCGCGACAGCCCCGCCACCACCGCGCAGCCCAGCGCGGCAAGGGCAGGCAACCCCGCGAACAGCGCCAGGTTGTGGGCATGGGTCTTGCCGAACCCGAAGCCGGGATCGACGGCGATGCGGTCGCGGGCGACCCCCGCCGCCTCCAGAGCGCGCACGCGCTCGCGCAGGTAATCGCGAACTTCCGCCACCACGTCGTCGTAACGCGGATCGGACTGCATCGTCGCCGGCACTCCCTGCATGTGCATGACGCAGAGCCCTGCGCCCGAGCCGGCCACCGCCTCGATGGCCCCCGCGGCGCGAAAGGCGTTCACGTCGTTGACCATCGCACAGCCCTCCGCGATCGCCTGGCGCATCACGGCGGGCTTCATCGTGTCCACCGACACCGCCACCCCTTCGCGGACCAGGGCGCGAACCACCGGAATGACGCGCCCGAGTTCGGCCTCCTCCGGCACCGGCTCCGCGCCGGGCCGTGTCGATTCGCCTCCGACGTCGACCAAGTCGGCGCCATCGCCGGCCAGCGCCACGCCGTGCGCGATCGCGCGCGTCGCGTCAAGGAAGCGGCCGCCGTCCGAGAAGGAGTCCGCGGTGACGTTGAGGATGCCCATCACCCGCGGCCGGTCGAAGGTGATGGTGAACGCGCCGCAGCGCAGGATAGGCGTCATGCGAGGAGGAAACGGGGCCAGGCTCGATTCAGCCCGATCCAGCCGGACCAAATCGAGCCTGGCCCCGTTTCCCGTCAGGCGCTTTCGGCGGGCGAGGGATGCGTGGGCGGCTCCGCGCCCTTGGCGCCGCTGTCCGGCGGAGGAGTCGTGGAGGGCTTGGGCGTCACCGGCTTGGGCGCGCGCGGGGGCTTGCCTTCCATGATGTCGCCGATCTGGTCGGCATCGATCGTCTCCCACTCCAGGAGCGCCCTGGTCATGGCCTCGACCTTGTCGCGGTTGTCCTCGAGGAGCTTCCTGGCGAGCTTGTACTGCTCGTCGATGATGCGGCGGATCTCCTTGTCGACCGTCTTCATCGTCTCGTCGGAGATGGCCTGGTGCGTCGTGACGGAGCGGCCGAGGAAGACTTCGCCCTCGTTCTCGCTGTAGGTCATCGGACCCAGCGCGTCGGACATGCCCCACTCGGTGACCATGCGGCGCGCCATCTCGGTGGCGCGCTTGAAGTCGTTCGAGGCGCCGGTGGTCATCTGGTTCATGAACAGTTCCTCGGCGATGCGGCCACCGAAGAGCACGGCGATGTTGTTGAGCAGGAAGTCGCGGTTGTAGCTGTAGCGGTCCTGCTCCGGGAGCTGAACCGTGACACCCAGGGCGCGGCCGCGCGGGATGATCGTGACCTTGTGCACCGGGTCCGTTCCGGGCAGCAGCCGCGCGACGATGGCGTGACCCGACTCGTGGTAGGCGGTGTTGCGTCGCTCCTCCTCGGGCATCACCATCGACCGGCGCTCGGCCCCCATGATGATCTTGTCCTTCGCCTTCTCGAAATCCTCCATGTCGACCAGGCGCTTGGAGCCGCGCGCGGCGAAAAGCGCCGCCTCGTTCACGATGTTGGCGAGGTCGGCACCCGAGAAGCCGGGGCAGCCGCGCGCGATGACGGAGGCATCGACGTCCGGTGCGATCGGCACCTTGCGCATGTGCACCATGAGGATCTGCTCGCGGCCGCGGATGTCCGGGAGCGGCACGACCACCTGGCGGTCGAAGCGGCCCGGGCGCATGAGCGCGGGGTCGAGCACGTCGGGCCGGTTGGTCGCGGCGATGACGATGACGCCCGAGTTGCCCTCGAAGCCGTCCATCTCCACGAGGAGCTGGTTCAACGTCTGCTCGCGCTCGTCGTTGCCGCCGCCCAGGCCGGCTCCGCGCTGGCGGCCGACCGCATCGATCTCGTCGATGAAGACGATGCAGGGCGCATTCTTCTTCGCCTGCTCGAACATGTCGCGC
>CAZOIB010000280.1:0-2137 GCA_964579785.1 uncultured Lysobacter sp.
CGACCCTGAACGCACGGCCGATCGAGGTGCTCGACGAGTGGCTGACGCAGATCAACGCCGAGCTGGGCGCGGCGCTGGCCGCGAATCCCTCGGCAGCGATTGCGCCGTATGGCGTCAATCTCATCCTGCACCACTCGAACACGCGGCTGGCGCAGGACTTCGAACTGGTGGTGAAGCACAAGGTGCCCTTCGTCATCACCAGCCTCGGCCACCCCGGCGAGGTGGTGAAGGCGGTGCACGCCTACGGCGGCGTGGTGTTCAGCGACGTCATCCACGCCTACCACGCGAAGAAGGCCATCGCCGCCGGCGTGGACGGCATCGTCTGCGTCGCAGCCGGCGCCGGCGGGCATGCCGGCACGCAGAGCCCTTTCTCGCTGGTGCGCGAGATCCGCGAATTCTGGGACGGTGCGCTGGTGCTGGGCGGTTCGATTTCCGACGGCGCCTCGGTGCGCGCGGCCGAAGTCATGGGCGCCGACTTCGCCTACATGGGCACGCGCTTCATCGCCACGCGGGAGTCGATGGCCACCGACGACTACAAGCAGATGATCCTCGACTGCGCGGCGAAGGACATCGTCTACACGCCGGCGATCACCGGCACCCACGCCAATTTCCTCTGGCCGAGCCTGGAGCAGGCCGGCTACAAGAAGGAGATGCTGGCGAGCAGCGACGCCAAGGAGGATTTCGGTTCGGGGGCGAAGGCCTGGCGCGACACCTGGAGCGCCGGCCACGGCGTGGCGACCATCCACGACGTGCCGGCGACGGCCGAACTGGTGGCGCGCCTGGCGGCGGAATACCGCGCCGCCTGCGCACTGCCGGCGAGCCCGGCACTACCGGCCTAGCCTTTTTCCCGGCGTCATGACGATGGCGATGATAGGCGGTATCATCGCCGGCAGAGCCAATACAAGGCGACGACGCCGACAACAATACCGCCGATGAACGGCCAGCTATTCACCCAGGATTTCCTGCTCAACGGCATCCGCTCGACCCCCGTGTGGGCGGCCCTGGACGATGCCGCGCTCGATGCATTCGCAGGGCAGTTGCGGGCCGTGTATGCGCCTTACGCCACAGAAAGCGTCCTCAATGAAGCCATCACCGAGGACGAGATCATCGTCAAGGTTCTCGCGCTTCTGGACTGGCCCGATCTGACGCTGCGGCAAGTCACCTCATCGAACGCCCGCCGCGAGGACGTTCCCGATATTCTTCTGTTCCCCGATGCCGCCGCCAAGCAAGCCGCCCTGAAGGAGCGCCGCGACGACCGGCGCTACCGCCACGGCATCGCCATCCTCGAATCCAAGCGCTGGATGCGCCCGCTCGACCGGGGGGACGCCACCGACCGCCTCGATCCGGGCACGCCCTCGAACCAGATACTGCGTTATCTCTCCCGCGTGGAAATCGCCTCGGAACGGTCCGTGCGCTGGGGCATCCTGACCAATGGCGCGGTCTGGCGCCTGTACTACCAGGGTGCCCGTTCGCGCTCCGAGGAGTTTCTCGAAGTCGATCTGGCTGCCCTGGTCGGCGTTCCCGGTACCACCCCGGAGCTGTTCGCCAGCCCGGATGCCCGTCATGGCCTGAAAGTCTTTTTCTGCCTGTTTCACCATGGCGCCTTTCTCGCCCAAAGCTGGGACACCGAGTGCCGCTCCTTTCACGACTACGCGCTTCGCGAAGCGCGCCTCTACGAGGAAAAGGTCTCGCAGGATCTGGGCGAGCGCGTCTTCGCCACGGTGTTTCCCGATCTCGCCAATGCGCTGGCAGCGGGCGACCCGCAAGCGCCGCATCCGCTCACCCGCGCTTATCTGGACGAGGTGCGCGAAGCGGCGCTGATCCTGCTCTATCGGCTGCTCTTCGTCCTCTATGCCGAGGATCGCCGGCTCCTGCCGGTGCGCGACAACCGCTACCACGAATACAGCCTGCATCGTCTGCGCGAGGAAATCCGCGAGAAATACGAACGAGCGGCCAGCTTCTCCGCCACCGCAGCGCGCATCTGGGACGATCTCCGCAATCTTTTCGCTGCCATAGCGCGGGGCGACGGCAACCTCGGGCTGCCCGCCTACAACGGCGGCCTGTTCGAGGATGAGCGCACGCCGCTGCTCGCCCGCGCCCGCGTACCGGATTCCCGGCTTGCCCCGCTCGTCGACGA
>CAZOIB010000281.1:0-1686 GCA_964579785.1 uncultured Lysobacter sp.
TACACCTCGCGCATCGCCGAGCTCGCCGGTGCGCAGCCCGTGACCATCCAGGCCGCCGAACTGGCCCAGGCCTTCGCCACCGGTGCGGTCAACGCCAACATCACTTCCGGCGCCACCGGCTACGACACCAAGGCGTGGGAAGTGGTCAAGAACTACTACGACACCCAGGCGTGGCTACCCAAGAACCTCGTCTTCGCCAACAAGAAGGCCTTCGACGCGCTGGACAAGGCGACCCAGGATGCCGTGCGCAAGGCGGCCGCTGCTGCGGAAGCGCGCGGCTGGAAGACGTCCGAAGAGAAGACCGCGTGGTACCTGGGCGAACTGAGGAAGAACTACATGAACGTCGCCCCGCCTTCGGCGCAGCTCAAGGCCGATTTCCAGAAGATCGGCGCGACCATGACCGAGGAATGGCTGAAGAGCGCCGGAGCGGACGGCAAGGCGATCATCGACGCTTTCAGGAAGTGACCCGATACCCTCACCCCCAACCCCTCTCCCGGAGGGAGAGGGGAGCACATTTCTCCCTCTCCCTTGGGAGTGGGCCGGGGTGAGGGTGCGCAAGTCGCTCGACCTGCTCTACGACGCCGCGGCCTGGGCCGCGGCGTTTTTCATGGTGGGGGTGCTCGCCATGGTGCTCGCGAGCGTCGTCGGGCGGCTCGTCGGCTTCAACCTGCGCGGGTCGGACGCCTACGCCGGCTACTGCATGGCGGCCTCGGCCTTTCTCGCACTCGCGCACACGTTGAAGCGCGGCGAGCACATCCGCGTGAACCTGTTGCTCGAGCGCTTCGGCAAGCACGCGAGCCACGCGCTCGAACTGTGGTCGCACGCCGCCGGTTCCTTCTTCTGCCTCGTTCTGGCCGTCTACTGCGTGCGCCTCGTCTGGCAGTCGTGGTCCTTCAACGACGTCTCGCAGGGCAACGACGCCACGCCGCTGTGGATTCCGCAGATCGCCATGGCAACCGGCGCGATCGTGCTCGCCGTGGCCATCCTCGACGACTTCGTGCTGCACCTGCGCCGCCGGCACCCGAAAGCCTCGGCCGAAGCGCAGGCCGAGTTGAAGCTCATGGAATAGCCGCCCGGTGGACCTTTTCATCACCGCCGTCCTGATCGCGTTCCTGTTCGCGTTGCTCGCGAGCGGGCTGTGGATCGGGCTCGCCCTCCTCGGCGTGGCGTGGATCGGCATGGAGCTCTTCACCACCCGGCCCGTGGGCGATGCGATGGCGGTGACGGTGTGGGGCTCGATGTCCTCGTGGACGCTCACCGCATTGCCGCTTTTCCTGTGGATGGGCGAGATCCTCTTCCGCACCAAGCTCTCCGAGGACATGTTCCGGGGCCTGGCGCCGTGGCTGCAAAAGATCCCCGGGCGCCTGCTGCACGCCAACATCATCGGCTGCACGATCTTCGCGGCCGTCTCGGGCTCGAGCGCGGCCACCTGCGCCACGATCGGCAAGATGACGCTGCCGGAACTGAAGCGGCGCGGCTACCCCGAGGACATGACGATCGGCACGCTCGCGGGCGCCGGCACGCTGGGGCTCCTCATTCCGCCCTCGATCATCCTGATCGTCTACGGAGTCACGGCGGAGGTCTCGATCACCAAGCTCTTCATCGCGGGCGTGCTGCCCGGGCTGCTGCTCGCCAGCCTCTTCATGGGCTACACCATCGTGTGGTCGCTCATCCACAGCGACCGCA
>CAZOIB010000282.1:0-6565 GCA_964579785.1 uncultured Lysobacter sp.
CTGCCGCGAGATCACCAAGCGCTTCGAGACCATCACGCGCGTGCCCCTCGCGGACGCGGTCGCCTGGCTGGAGGAGGATGAAAACCGCTCGCGCGGCGAGTTCGTGCTGGTCGTCGAGGGGCGGCCAGTGGAGGCCACGGCCGCGGTCGATCCGAAGCGCGTGCTCGAGGTGCTGCTGGTGGAGCTGACGGTCAAGCAGGCCGCGGCGCTGGCGGCGAAGATCACGGGCGTGAGCCGCAGCGAGCTGTACCAGATGGCGTTGGCGATGAAGTAACTATAATCACTCATGGCCGAATCGCTCACGCTGCTGCGCCCCGACGACTGGCACGTTCACCTGCGTGACGGCGATCTCATGCAGTCGGTGGTGGCGGCGACCGCCCGGCAGTTCGCCCGCGCGATCGTCATGCCCAACCTCAAGCCGCCGGTGGTCACCGTGGAGGAGGCTCGCGCGTACCGCACCCGCATCCTGGCGACGCTGCCTGCCGGTGCGGCGTTCGAGCCGCTGATGACGCTCTACCTCACGGACAATACGTCGCCCGACGAGATCGCGAAGGCGAAAGCGACCGGGTTCGTGCATGCGGTGAAGTACTACCCGGCCGGGGCCACGACGAACAGCGACTCGGGCGTGACCGACATCCGCAAGTGCGACGCGGTGTTCGAGGCGATGGCCGCGCACGGCATGCCGCTGCTCCTGCACGGCGAGGTGACCGACCCGGCCGTGGACATCTTCGACCGCGAGCGCGCGTTCATCGAGACGATCCTGGTCCCCCTGGTGGCGCGGTTCCCGGCGCTGCGCGTGGTCCTCGAGCACATCACCACCAGCGAGGCGGCGCAATTCGTCGCGCGCGCCGGCGAGAACGTCGCGGCGACGATCACCGCGCACCACCTGCTGATGAACCGCAACGCCCTCTTCGCGGGCGGCATCCGGCCGCATCACTACTGCCTGCCGGTGCTCAAGCGCGAGCCGCATCGCCTCGCCCTCGTGAAAGCGGCGGTATCGGGGAGCCCGAAGTTCTTCCTCGGCACCGATACGGCGCCGCACGCGCGGGGAACGAAGGAAAGCTGCTGCGGGAGCGCGGGCCTGTACACGGCGCACGCGGCGCTGGAACTCTATTGCGAGGTGTTCGAGCGTGAGGGTGCGCTCGACAAGCTCGAGGGATTCGCGAGCCGCTTCGGACCCGATTTCTACCGCCTGCCGCGCAACGCGGCGACCGTGACGGTGGACAAGGCGCCGTGGGAAGTGCCGGCGGATTACGCGTTCGGTGCCGCAACGGTGGTGCCCCTGCGTGCCGGCGAACGGCTCGCCTGGCGCTTCCGGGGCTGACGCCCCGGGTCTTGCGCATGGATTGGGCGGCCGCGCAGGAGAAGCTCCGCGGTCCCGTGTTCGCGCCGCTCGCCTCGGCAATCGCGCGCCTCGACGCGACGCGCTGGCCGACGCACGAGGATCTCACCGGGCTTGCCGAGGGCATCGCGACGTCCGGCGGGGCGCCCGTGCGCTTCGTGCCGCCGCGCGAGCAACGCGAACGGGGCCGCCCCTATTACGAGCTGCACATCGCCGACAGCGGCGAAGTGGAAACGCGGCCGGAGAACTGGCACGACCTGTTCAACGCCCTGGCGTGGATCGCATTTCCGAAGGCCAAGGCGGCGATCAACGCCCAGCACGCGGCAATGCTCGCGGAGGGAGGCGAACAGGAAGCGCGTCGCCGCAGCCCGCAGCGCGATGCGCTCACGCTCTTCGACGAAGGCGGCGTCGTGGTGGCCTCGAGCTCGCCGCAACTGCTGCGGCTGATCGTCGAGCACGAATGGAAGGAGCTCTTCTGGCAGCGCCGCCAGGAGGCCGCGGAGAAGCTGGTCTACGTCGCGTTCGGCCATGCCCTCTTCGAGAAGGCGCTCGACCCCTTCATCGGCATCGTCGCGAAGACGGTGTTCGTGCCCGTCGGCGACCTCTTCCCCGCGTTGCCGCCCGAGGCGCAAGCGGCCGGGGCGGATGCGCTCGTCGCCGCGCACTTCGCCGATCGTGCACGGTTCCTCTCGCCCAAGGCCATGCCGCCGCTGCCGGTGCTCGGGATTCCGGGCTGGTACCACGACACCGGTCGCGAAGCCTATTACGACGATCGCGAGCACTTCCGTTAGCAGCCTGGGGACAGGTTGCTCCGTAGGCAGAACGCAGAAGCGGGCATCGTTGCGGCTCCGGTTGAAGTGCAACCTGTCCCCAGCCTGCGACAACGTAGAATGGCGGGGTGAAGCAGGCCGGACGGTCGCCGTGCCGCAGATGCGGTGCGGAGGAAAGTCGGGACTCCACAGGGCAGCGTAGCGGGCAACTCCCGTCCGCCGTGAGGCGAGGATCAGAGCAACAGAGACGAGTCTCCATCCCGGGAAGCCGGCTTGGAGGGTGAAACGGGCAATCTCTACGCGGAGCAACACCAAATAGGCAGACGACGACGCGGCCCGCCGAGTCTGCGGGTAGGTGGCTCGAGCGCCGCGGCAACGCGGCGCCTAGAGGAATGATCGTCATACCCCGCGAGGGGCGTAACAGAATCCCGCTTACAGGCTTGCTTCACACTTTCCTTTCCGCGCTGCTGTTCCTTGCCGGCGTCGCCAGCGCGCAGACGCCGCCGCGCGTGCTGCTCGCGCAGGCCGAGGACGTGCCCTACATCACGACGCCGGACCGCGTGACCGCGGCGATGCTCGATCTTGCCGCGGTGCAGGCGGGCGACCACGTGATCGACCTGGGCAGCGGTGACGGGCGCATCGTGATCGCCGCCGCGCGGCGCGGCGCCACGGGGCTGGGCGTGGAGATCGACCCGCGGCTGGTGGCGGAGAGCATCGCCAACGCGAAGCGGGCAGGCGTGGCGGCGCGTGCGAACTTCCTCGAGCAGGATCTCTTCCGGACCGACCTCGCGCCGGCGACGGTCGTCACCATGTACCTCCTGCCGGAGGTGAACCTGCGGCTGCGCCCGGCCATCCTCGACCTGCGGCCCGGCACGCGCATCGTCTCGCACGACTGGGACATGGGCGACTGGCGGCCGGACCGCAGCGTGACGCTTGCGGTACCCGAGAAGACGATCGGACTCAGCAAGTCGAGCAAGGTGCATCTCTGGATAGTGCCGGCCCGCGTGGAGGGCTTGTGGTGCGGGGCGCGCGACGACCGGCGGGCGGCACTACGGTTGCGCCAGAGCTATCAGGATGTCTCCGGCGAGATCGACATCGCGGGCAGGCCGCGCATGGCGATATCCGGCGACATCGCCGGCGCGAACGTTGCGATCGCACGCAGCGGCACGGCCGCGCCGGGTACCCTGCGCTTCGTTCCGCTCTCGGCGGGAATGCAGTCCGTGCATGCGGACGGCGAGTTTTCCGAACTGCGGGGATTCGCCTGGCGTCGCGCGCAAGGCATGGAAGGCTGCTAGCGCGTCGCCGCCGCCACGAGCGCGGGCCAGTCGCCGGGACCGATGCGCGCCACCACCACGAACGCCTTCCCGTCACCGCGCAGCACCGCCGCCTCACCTTCCTGCAGGTGCGGCGGCCCGGCGATGGCGCGGAACGGATTGCCGTGGCTCGTGATCATGCGCAGCGTCCCCGGCTGCGGCGGCGCGGCCAGCAACGCGACGAGCGCTGTGTAGTCGGCGTTCGCGACGTTCGTGCCTTCGTAGCCGCGCACGACCGTCGAGGGTACCGCGCGGCCGAACATCAGGCGTCCCGTCTCCATCGTGCGGCAGAAGGGACTGGCGACGACCTCGCCCACGGGCAGCTCCAGCGCGCGGATCGCCGCGCCGATCCGGCGCGCCTGCTCGCGGCCGGCCTCCGAGAGATTGCGTTGCGTCGCGCACTCGTCGTAGGCGGACATCGCGCGATCGTTCTGCGAGAAGTCGGTGGCGGTGTGGCGGAAATAGAGCGTGAGCCCGCCCGAGCGCAGCGCCGCGACCAGCTCGCGTCCGGAGAGCGCCTGCGCGGGGTTCGGCGCCGACGCGGGCTGCGCCTGTGCCGCGCAGGCAAGCGCTGCAGCCGCGATTGCGGCGGCGCAGCGCAGGCCGATGGTGCATTGCAGCATGGGCGGATCTCCATTCCCGAGCTCCATCCGACGCGCCGGACGTCCAAATCGTTCCTGGCCCCATAATCTTGCTAAACAACATTCACTTAATATTCTATCCCATTGAAAACATTGACTATCAAAATCCGAAAATTCCTGTGAGGAACCGCTCCTAAGTCCCTGTCGCACAACAAAATTTTCCCAAATCACCCCTTGACTCTCCGGAAACGACTCAATACAGTGTGCGGAAGTGGGAAAAATTGGGAAAACCTAGGATTCCGGGCCTTCCGGAGGTCCGGGCCCACCCGAAAAGGGGGAGTGCGGTGTTTCAGGGAGCCTCACAGATCAACCTCGACGCGAAGGGCCGCCTGGCGGTGCCGACGCGCGTTCGCGATCCCCTGACGCAGGGCGGCACGGTGCCGGTCGTCCTCACGGCGCATCCCGACAAGTGCCTGCTGCTGTACCCGGCCCCCGCGTGGGAGCCGGTCAGGGCGAAGGTCATGGCCTTCCCCAGCCTCGACGCCGCCTTCAATCGCTGGAAGCGGCTCCTCGTCGGTTTCGCCGAGGAGATGCCGCTCGACAGCGCCGGGCGGCTCCTCGTCTCGCCCGAATTGCGCGCCTTTGCGGGCATCGAGAAGCGCGTGATGTTCATCGGGCAGGGCAGCTACTACGAGATCTGGGACCTCGAGCGCTGGCAGCAGCAGCTCGACCGGCTGACCGCGGACGGCAGCCCGGTCCTGCCACCCGGGATGGAGAACTTCTCGCTGTGACGCGGCCGGTGCCCCCGGGAGCCGGGCCGCTCCGAGCCAGGAGTGGTTCCCCGGTCCCCGGCACCCCCGTCTTTTCCACCCGTGAGTGAGGTAGCCCATGTCCCGGTCCTTCTCGAAGAAGCCGTCGCTGCCCTCCGTGTCCGCCACGACGGAATCTACGTCGATGGCACCTTTGGCCGCGGCGGGCACAGCGCGGCCATCCTCGCCCGGCTCGGTGTTCGCGGAAGACTTCTCGCTTTTGATCAGGACCCCGCGGCGCTTGCGGCTCACGCGCTCGCGGATCGACGTCTTGAGCTGATCCATGGGCGGTTCTCGACGATGACCCGTGAACTCGCCGCGCGCGGGGTCGAGCGCGTGGCGGGAGTGCTCCTCGACCTGGGGGTGTCCTCCCCGCAGCTCGATGTCGCCGCGCGCGGCTTCAGCTTCGCGAAGGAAGGACCCCTCGACATGCGCATGGACCCCACCCGGGGGGAAACAGCGGCCGACTGGCTGAACCGGGCAACAGAACAAGAACTCAGGGAGGTCATCGGCACCTATGGGGAAGAACGGTTTGCTAAACAGGTTGCAGGAGCGATTGTTGCGGCAAGGGGCCGCGAGCCTTTCCGGACCACCGGGCAGCTTGCCGCGGTCGTGGGTGGCGCGGTTCGCACGCGCGAGCCGGGCAAGCACCCGGCGACCCGGACCTTTCAGGCTGTTCGGATTTTCCTCAATCAAGAGCTTGCGGAGCTGGAGATGACCCTGCCGCAGGCGGTCGACCTGCTCGAGCCGGGCGGACGGCTGGCGGTGATCAGCTTCCACTCGCTCGAGGACCGCATCGTGAAGAACTTCCTGCGCGAAGGATCGCGCGCGGACAGCCTGCCGCGTGGTCTGCCGGTGCGCGCCCGGGACCTGCCGCAGCCGCGCCTCGCCCTGGTCGGCCGCGCGATCCGGCCCTCGGACGCCGAGCAGGCCGCCAATCCGCGCGCGCGCAGCGCCACGCTGCGGGTCGCGGAACGCACCGGCGCCTGACGTCCCGCCATGGCGCGCGTGAATTTCCTCCTTCTCCTCGTCGTCATCGCCTGTGCGCTGGGCGTGATCACCGCGCAGCACCAGGCGCGCAAGCTCTTCATCGACCTGGAGTCCGGCCAGGCGGCGGCCAAGCGCCTCGGCGAGGAATACACGCAGCTGCAGCTGGAGCAGGGCACGTGGGCCACGCACAAGCGCGTCGAGGCGATGGCCGCGCGCGCGCTCGGCATGCGCCTGCCGGAGCCGGGTGCGACGCGCGTCATCACCACCGGCGCGCCGGTCCCGGCGGCGAGACCATGAGGGCGCCGGGCGCATGAGGTTCGAGAAACGCACCCCGGAGCTGCGCCTGCGCCTGGAAGGCTGGCGCTCGCGCGTCGTGCTGGCGCTCGCCGCGGGCGGCTTCGCCATCCTTGCCGGACGCGCCTTCTTCCTGCAGGGCCTGAACCACGGCTTCCTGCAGCAAAAGGGCGAGGCGCGCTACGGCCGCGTGGTCGAGATGCCCGCCTCGCGCGGCCCGGTGAAGGACCGCAACGGGCAGGCGCTCGCCATTTCCACGCCGGTGGAGTCGATCTGGGTGAGCCCCGAGGATTTCGAAGCCGACGCGGCGAAATTGCGCTCCCTCGCCAGGGTCCTCGCGATGGACCCGGCCGAGATCCGCCAGAAAGTTGCCAACAAGGATCGCCAGTTCGTCTGGCTCAAGCGCCAGATTTCGCCCGAGCAGGCGGTGAAGGTGATGGCCTTGGGCATCCCCGGGGTCCTCCAG
>CAZOIB010000283.1:0-11358 GCA_964579785.1 uncultured Lysobacter sp.
GCACCCCTGGAGCACATGCTGCGCAACGCGGTGGTGCACGGCGTGGAGGATGCGCAGGTCCGCAGCGCGGCGGGAAAACCGGAGACGGCGCGCATCGCGATCGAGCTGCACCAGGAGGCGAACGAGATCGTGATCATCGTCGCCGACGACGGCGCCGGCATCGACGGGGAAGCCTTGCGCGCGAGGGCCGTCGAGAAGGGCCTCCTGGCCGCGGACCGGGAGCTGAGCGAGCCGGAGCGCAACGGGCTGGTCTTCCTGGCCGGCCTGTCGACCGCCGGCGAGGTGACCGAGCTGGCCGGACGCGGCGTGGGCATGGACGTCGTGCGCACGGAAATCACCGCGGTCCACGGACGCATCGACATCGCCAGCACGCGCGGGAAGGGAACGACCTTCACGATCTTCGTTCCCCTGACGCTCGCCGTCACGCAAACCGTGATGGTGCAGGCCGGGACGACCACGCTGGCGGTATCGTCCGCGACGGTCGAGCAGGTGTTGCGGCTGAAGGCCGACGCCCTGGCGGGCCTCTACGAGCAGGGCCGGGTCGAGTTCCAGGGGCGCGCCTATCCGCTGCACTGCCTGCGCCAGCTCCTGGGCGAGCGGGTCGCCGTGGAAATCCGCGACTACAACTCGGTCCTGCTGCTGCGCAGCGGGATCCAGCGCGTTGCCGTCCACGTCGACGAGCTCCTGGGCAACCGGGAGGTGGTGGTCAAGGCGATCGGTCCGCAGCTTTCCGGGATTGCGGGCGTGACGGGCGCCACCGTGCTCGCAAACGGCGGCATCGCGCTCATCGTGAACCCCGTGCAGCTCGCACAGCGCCAGGCGGCAGCGGGAGCGCGCCTCGCCGAGGCGACCGGCGTGACCGGCGAGCGCGCCTCGGCGCCGCTGGTGATGGTGGTGGACGACTCGCTCACCGTGCGCAAGTTCACCGGCCGGCTGCTCGAGCGCGAGGGCTACCGCGTGGTGACGGCGAAGGACGGCGTCGATGCGATCGACAAGCTCAAGGAGGGCGTCCCCGACGTGATGCTCGTCGACATCGAGATGCCGCGCATGGACGGCTTCGACCTCGCGCGCAACGTGCGCGGCGATCCGCGGACCCACGCCATCCCGATCATCGTGATCTCGTCGCGCACGGCCGAGAAGCACCGCAGCCGGGCGGCGGCCCTGGGCGTGGACGCCTTCGTCGGCAAGCCCTACCAGGAAGCCGAGCTGCTGGGCCGCATCGGCGCCTGCCTGAGGCGGCCGTGAATCGCCGGACGCCGGAGCGCCTCGGGAAGTACCCGATCCAGCGCGAGATCGGCGTCGGCGCAACCAGCCGCGTCTACCTCGCCCGCGACCCGTTCGACGACCGCGACGTCGCCATCAAGGTCTTCCAGTTCGGCGCGCACGCGGACCCGCTGGCGCAGCGGATGATGTTCAAGGCCTTTGTCGCCGAGGCGTCGCTGGCGGGCAAGCTGAACCACCCGCACATCGTCGACATCCTCGACGCGGTGCAGGAGCCGGACAACAGCTACGTGGTGATGGAGTACGTGCCCGGCACGACGCTCGAGGCGCACGCCGGGGTGTCCACGCTCCTGCCGCTGCACAAGGTGGTGGAGATCATCTTCAAGAGCATCCGGGCGCTCGAGTACGCGCATCGCCACGGCGTCATCCACCGCGACATCAAGCCGGGCAACATCCTGCTCTCGGAGGGCGGCGAGACCAAGGTGAGCGACTTCGGCGCCTCGTTCCAGCAGCGCCCCCTGCAGGAGACGACGCAGATCGCCGGCGTGGGGTCGCCCGCGTACATGTCGCCCGAGCAGATCCGCATGGAGTCTCTCTCGCAGCAGACCGACATCTACTCGCTGGGCGTCACCATGTACCGGCTGGTGACGGGGCGCCTGCCTTTCCAGGCCTCGACGCAGGCGGGGTTGAGCTACGCCATCCTCAACACCGACCCCAAGCCGCCCGTCAGGCTGCGCCCGGAACTGCCGCCGCTGCTCGACGAGATCGTGATGCGCGCGATGCGCAGGGACCCCGCCGAGCGCTACCAGTCGTGGCTCGAGTTCGGCAAGGAGCTGAGCCAGGCGTTCGCCAGCCTGCGCCTCGTCGGCGAGTCGGTCTCCGACTCGGAGCGCTTCGACAGGCTGCGCGGCTTCCCGTTCTTCGAGGACTTCAACGACGTGGCGCTCTGGGAGCTGGTGCGGATCGGCGCCTGGAAGACCATCGCCGCCGGGACCGTGCTGATCCGCGAGGGGGAAACGGGGGACGACTTCTTCTTCCTGGCCGATGGCGAGGTGGATGTCGGCCTCTCGGGGAAGAACATCGCCAGCGTGCAGGCCGGGGGCTGCTTCGGCGAGATCCTGTATTTCTCCGACCGCATCCACCACCGCACCACCACCATCGTCGCGCGCAGCGACATCACGGTGATCGAGATCAGGGCGGAAGCGATCCGATCCGCCACCGATGCGCTCCAGGCCGCCTTCAACAAGGCCTGCATGCGCGTGCTGATCGAGCGGCTGCTGCACTCCAACCAGCGCCTTGCGCAGGCGGCCTGACCGGGGGATGCAACCCTTTTTCCGCGACTTTCTTTCCGCGGAAGTGTGTTGCCATTGATCTTCAGGCCGGTCTATGATGTGTATGTGTTACAACATTTATACACATCATGCGCACGAACATCGTGATCGACGACAAGCTCATGCGGGACACCCTGCGGGCGACCGGGGCGAAGACCAAGCGGGAGGTCGTGGAACTCGGGCTGCGCACGCTGCTGCGGCTGCGGCAGCAGGAGGAGATGCGCGGCTATCGCGGCAAGCTTTCCTGGCAGGGAGACCTCGACGCCATGAGGTCCGATCGGTGATCCTGGTCGACTCCAGCGTCTGGGTCGACTATTTCCGGGGTGCCGCGACGCCGCAGGCAGACCGGCTGGACGCGCTCCTGGGGACCGAGCCGATCGCGACCGGCGACCTCATCCTGACCGAGGTCCTCCAGGGATTCGCGAGTGATCGGGAATTCGATCAGGTTCGAAGGATGCTCACCGCGCTCGTCATCATCGACCTGGGAGGTCAGCGCATCGCCATCCGGGCCGCGAGGAACTTCCGTGCGCTGCGCTCGCTCGGGATCACCGCTCGCAAGACGATCGATACGGTGATCGCCACGCGGTGCATCGAAAGCGGCCTCGAGCTCCTCTACAGCGACAGGGATTTCGATCCGTTCGTCGAGCACCTCGGGCTGCGCTCGGCCATGCACTGACCGGGCACGGTCGCCCAGTGCCGGCTGCGCTGGCTGCGACTACCGCAGGCGCGGCGGACGCCAGGCCGCTTACTCGAGGAAGGTGGCGATCGCACCCGGCGGCTTGCGCTCGATGGCCGGCACCGTTGCCCCCGGCGCCGGGTAGCCGACCACGAGGAGCACGAACGGCCGCTCGTTCTCCGGCCGGCCGAGGATCGCGTTGAGGAAGGCCATCGGGCTGGGCGTGTGGGTGAGGGTGGCGAGCCCGGCGTGGTGCAGGGCGGTAATCAGCACGCCGGTGGCGATGCCCGCGGAATCCATCGGGTAGTAGCGCTTCTGCCGCTCGCCGTCCGGGCCGATGCCGTAGGCCTCGTAGAACACGGCGATCAGCCACGGCGCGATCTCGAGGAACGGCTTCGATGCGTCCGTGCCGAGCGGAGCCAGCGCGGCAAGCCATTCGTCGGGGGCACGGCGCTCGTAGAAGTCGCGCTCCTCCTTTTCCGCCGACTCGCGCAGGGTGCGCTTGATCGCCGGGTCCGCGATGGCCACGAACCGCCAGGGCTGCTGGTTGGCGCCGCTGGGTGCGGACCCGGCTGCGGCGATGCAGGTCTCGATCAGGTCGCGCGGGACGGGCTCGGGGGAGAAGTCGCGCACCGTGCGGCGCCGCTGCATCAAGTCGGCAAAGTTGCGTGTCCGCTGGCGCATCTCCTCGACGGCGAGGCGCTCGAAGGCGAGCGGCTGGCGCTCCTTGGGCAAGGTCGTTCCGTGGTCCGCGTTCAGCTAGCGCCGCGCGGCCTGCTCCAGCGCGATCTCGTTGCGCAACAGCACCACCGAGGCGTAGCGGCGCAGGTCCGGGGACAGGCCGTCGACGAGCGCGGCCGCCTCGGCGAGCTTCGCCTTCGCGCGATCGGGGTAGGCCAGCGCCTCGGCGAGACGCAGGCGCGCATGGCGCTCGCGCACCACGTCCGCTTCGCGGGCATCGCCGGGAAACCGGCGGAACAGCTCGTTCGCCGGCTCGAGGGCGGCGCGCGCCTCGGGAAGGCGGCCCAGCCGCGCCAGCGCCTGCGCGTGCAGCACGTGCATCTCCGACTCGA
Source organism: uncultured Lysobacter sp. (assembly GCA_964579785.1). Taxonomy (GTDB): domain Bacteria; phylum Pseudomonadota; class Gammaproteobacteria; order Burkholderiales; family Usitatibacteraceae; genus FEB-7. Next base: position 4,302 of record CAZOIB010000283.1, read on the forward strand.
AGATCTCCTGGATGCGGCCCTGCGGAGGTGCCCTGCGCTTGTTCTCGACCGCGCGGTGCGCGGCCGCCTCGGCCTGCACGTAGTCCTTCAGGGCATAGCTGGCGACGGCAGCCTGGTGGTTGTACCCAGCCAGGTTGTTGGCGAGGAAGCGCTTCTGGCCCTCGGACTCCGGCTTGAGCGGCTCGATGCGGCCGAGTAATGCGCCGGTCTTCTCGCGGGCGCCGGCGTAATCCCCGCGGATGAGCCGCCTCTCGGCCTCGAAACCCAGCGGCCACGCCTCGCGGATCACGCGGCCGACCGCGGCGGGTGGCAGGTCGCGCACGGCGATGCCGATGTAGCGCGCCATGTCCGCCATGGCGGCGTCGGAGGCTTCCCGGTTGCCCAGCTCCAGCTCGATGCGCGCCACGTGCCAGGAAGGGAAGATGAGGCCCTGCGCCCGCGCCGCGGTCATGGTCCCCTGGCGGCCGCTGTGGGAGGCCCGTCGCAAGTGCCTCAATGCCTCGCGGGGCTGTCCCGATGCCTCTGAATAGAGCCCCATGGCGGTCAGGTTCGCGCCGAGGTTGTTCCAGGAGATGGTGTTGCCCGGATCCACCTTGAGGAAGGACTCGTAGTCGGCCGCCGCCGCCGCATAGTAGGGAAGCGCGGACTTCCAGCGCAACTGGTCCGCCATCAGGTCGCCGAAGTTGGACAGGAGCAGCCCGCGCGCGCGCAGCGCCAGCATGTGACCGGGCTGCCTCTCGAGGATGCCGTTGGCGATCGGCCGCGCCTCCTCGCCGATCCGGCGCGACTCGTCCATGCGGCCGAGCGGCATCAGCGCATCCATTTCCCACGCGGTGGCCTCGACGAATATCGCGGCCGCAGACAGGTCGGCGAGCTTCAGGCCGTCGATGCTGCGGGCAGCGGTGCGCGCCTTCTCGAAAGTCCTGATCGCCTCCTCGAAGTCCTGGTCGCGCATCTGCAGGAAGCCGTAGGCGACCGCCATCTCGGCGAAGGCCCGGCGCGCGACGAGCGAGGCGCCCGGGGCGGTGGCCAGGGGCTCGATCACCGCGAAGGCGCGCGCCCCCTCCTTGCGGCTTTCGGGAATGCGGACCTGCTGCGAAAGGATGCGTGCGTTGGCGCTGAGGCCCATGGCGAGCCCGATCGTCGTGGCCTCCGAGGTGTCGCCACCCTTGCGCAGTTCCTCCAGCGTCGCCACGGCGCTCGCGGCCGCCTTTGTCCCTTCCTCGAGACGGCCGAGGTTGCGCAGAGAAAGCGCGTAGCGCACCTCGGCCAGCGCGCGGTTGCGGCGTGTCGTCGGCGTGCGCAGGGCCTCGGGCAGGCCCGCGTAGTAGTCCAGCGCGCGCCTGGCGAGGTTGGCCACGACATCGAGCCGGCCGATGGGCTCCAGCTCGAGCTGGAAGTCCTCGAGCAGGAAGACGACCAGCTTCTCGGCTTCCGCCCGCGCGCCCTCGGCGAGCTCGCGTGTCTGCTGCGCCTGCGCCTCGGCCTCGCGCGCGCGGTTCATGTTCACGTAGCCGAAGATCGCGCCGACAAGCGCGACGACGGCGAGTGTGGCGGCGCCGGCGGCGACCTGCCGTGCACGCACCAGCGCCTTGCGCGTGGCTTCCTCGCGCGCCTTCTGCGCGGCAAGTTGCCTCTCCGCCTCCTCCTTTGCCTCGCGTTCCAGGCGCAGCCCGCGGCTCGCCTTCACCACGCCGCAGAGCACGTCGTGGGTGAGTTCCACGCGGCGCACGTCGAGGCGCTCCTCGATGCGCAGCAACCTGCGGTTCACGAGGGTGGCGAGCGCATCCGGTGCCGCGCCGGCGGCTGCGAACGCCTTGAGCAGGCGCTCCTCGGCCAGGCTCTCGCGGTAGCCGGATTCGGTGAGGAGCTGGTCCTCGATCACCTTGCGCACGGCCTCCGGCTGGTCGGCCAGCGCGCGCTCGTAGAACTCGGCGAGGATGGTGTCGTGCGAACCCGCGAGCAGGTCCGCGGAGATCTCGGGGCGCCCCTGCGCGATGCGCGTGTTGTTGAGTTCCCGGCAGATGAGCGACAGGAGCGAGGGCTCCACTTCCGCGTTGGGGAGTTCCGAGCCGCCGGCGATGAAGCGCACGATCGACTCGGCCACCTCCTGCGACACGAGTCTGCCGCCCGGCTTCGTCACCGCCGCGAGCGCCTGCTGGCCGTTCATGCGCGCCAGGCGCATGCGGTTCTGCGTGATCGAGGGCATGACGCCCTTCACGCCCTCGAGATGCGCGAGATAGTCCTCGCGCAGCGCGATGAGGATGCGGTAGTCGGCGCGGCCGAAGTCGAAGCGCTCCGTCACCGTGTCGTCGCTCTCGAGGCGGGCTTCCACGGCCTGCGGCGGGCGGTTCTCCACCAGGTCGCCGAGGTCCTCGATGAACTGCGCGGCGCGCCTGCGGCCCGCGTCGTCGGCCTGGGCCAGGGTGAAGATCTCCTCGAACTGGTCGAAGATCAGCAGCGGGATGACGGTCTTGCCGGAGCCGTCCTTGAGGATGTCGTCGCGGTGGTGCAGGAACTCCCACAGCGATTCGCCCGCGATCGCCACGCCGGCCTGCGTCCACGCTCCCATCGACTCGGTGGCGCGGAAGATCGCCTGCTTGATCTGTTCCGTCGGCGACGGCGACTCGGGCGAGTAGTCGATGCGCACGTAGACCGGGCAATAACCCTCGGGGCGCAGGCGCGGGACGATGCCGGCGCGCAGGATCGAGGTCTTGCCCAGGCCCGACTGGCCGAAGAGGATGGTGAGGAGCTTCCTCTGCACGCGGCGGCTCAGCTCGCCGACCTCCTCCTCGCGGCCGTGGAAGTAGCCGCGCGACTCCTCGGTGAACGAGGCCAGCCCCAGCCAGGGGTGCTGCGGATCGACGGCCGGGTGCGCGTCGGCTGCGGCGCTGCCGTCGGCGCTCATGGCGCCGCCCCGCCGCCGCGCTCGCGGCCCGAGAGCAGTTCCCGCAGGCGCCGCACGAACTCCGGCGCCGGCTCGCCGCCGGGGAACTGGGTGATATGCACCGCCTTGAACCGGTCGGGCACGCGCGCGCCGCGCGGGTCGGTCGCATCGATGCAGACCGGCAGGATGAAGATGGCGTCGTCGGCCATGTTGCGCGTGCGGTCCAGCGCGTAGCTCCACTCGCGGCGGAAGTACGCCTCGAGCCGGCGCTCGGTCGCCGCCGAGACGACGGGGACGAAGTAGGAGCAGCGCGCGATGTTCTTCTGGATCTTGCGGTCGTAGTCGTCGCCGCCCTCGAGGCGGTCCATGTCGAACCACGTCGTCACGCCGGCGGCGTCGAGCGCGCTCTTCAGCTTCTGCACCGCCGCGAGGTCCTCGCGCGCGTAGCTGATGAAGACGGCGTTGTCCGGCATCTCGCGCTCGGGCGGCAGGACGCGCTGCGGCGCAGTGCTCATCGGGATCACGTCGGCGGACTTGCGCCGCGCGGTCCAGCGCCGGTGCAGCTCGTCCACGAACTGCACGGCACCCGTGTAGACGCGCGTGCGCACGCTCACCTGCTGCAGGAAGGCCATCAGGCGCTCGTCGCCGTCGGAGTGGTCGTCGGCCAGCACCTCGCCCACGTCGCGCGGATCCGACAGGCGCCGGCGCTTGGCCATGCGCAGGAAGAGCCGCGCCAGCCAGTTCGAGAAGTTGCTGCCGATGATGAGGAGGTGGTTGTGCTCCAGCTCGTAGAAGAGCTTCTCGGGCGTCAGGTGCTCGCTCTGCAGCGCGCACACGAACTCCAGCATGTCCTCGTCGGAGATGACGTAGGTGGGCGAAGCCGAGCAGCGGCCGAGCAGGTGGTAGACCACGGGGCGCTGCAGCTGCTCGCGCTCGCTCGGGAGGTCCGCCACGCGGTTGGGCGTGTAGCCGATGACCTCGGTCGACTGGGCGCCGGCGAAGCGCTCGGCGTTGATGGCGTTCTCGAGCAGCGAATCGAAGGTGGTGGTGACGAAGAGGTCGAAGTCGGTGATCTCGGCGAGCTGCTTCAACGCCTTCGGCGGGGCGAAGCTCGTCTCGCGCAGGATGCTGCGCATGCGCGTGTAGGTGTCCTCGCGCCGGCCGCGCCCCGAGAGGAACCAGCACACCACGTCGTTCAACGTGTACGGCTGCGGCAGGCGGGTCGTGTCGACGCCCAGCTTCGCGGCGAGCTTGTCGGCCATCCAGTCGTAGAGCGGGCGCGTGCCCGTTTCGGTCTCGACCGTGAGCAGTTCCGGTCCGACGATGGGAATGACCCGCTTCTCCTCGATGAAGTTGAGGAGGTCGTCCCAGGCGTCGTCGTCGAGGCGCGGCGCGTGGGATTCCAGGGCATGCACGTTGCTCATGGACAAGACCCTTCCCGGCAGGCGTGGAACGAATGAGCCACGGAACGGATTCCGGGCGCGCACAGGGTAGGTCATTCTGCGCGGTTTGGGTAGCCGGACTATCATCGGACTCCCACGCGAACCCCCTCACGGCAATGCCGCTTCCGCCACCGGGCACGCGCGACGTGCCGCAGGAATCCGAGCAGGCGACGATCGCCTCCGCCGAGCAGTTGCTCAACCGCGGCGAACCGCTGCTCGCGTACAACGCCGTGCAGGCCGGCCGCGGCCGCTGGCCCGGGAGCGTGCGCCTGCGCCAGCTGGAGGCGCTGGCGCTGGTGCGCAGCGGGGATGTCGGGCGGGCCCACGCCCTGCTCGAGTCGCTGGCCGGGGAAGGCGGCGACGATGCCGAGACGCTGGGGATGCTCGCGCGCACGCACAAGGACCTCGCACTGCGTGCCGCGGATGTCGCGGAGCGCGCCGGCCACCTGCAGGCGGGCTACTCCCTCTACGAGCGCGCCTTCGACGCGGCGCGAGGGCGGAGCGCCGCAGCGGACGCCATCTACACCGGCATCAATGCGGCGACCATGGCCGTGCTGCAGGGCGACATCGAGCGCGCGCGGCGCATCGCAGCGCAAGTGCGCGAGATCTGCGTCGGCGACCGCAGTGGGCAACAGGGCGCGTACTGGCGGGAGGCGACGCTGGGCGAGGCCGCCCTGATCCTGGGCGACATGGCGGCGGCCACCGCGCACTACGCCAGCGCGGCGCGGCTCGCCGGCGGCCGCCATGGCGACGTGAGCACCACGCGCCGCCAGGCGCGCCTTCTGGCCGGACACCTGCCGGGCGCGACCGGCGCGATCGCCGACGTGCTGCGCGTTCCACCCGTCGTCGTGTTCACGGGGAACATGGTCGACCAGCCGGGGCGCGCCGCGGCGCGTTTTCCCGCGCCGCTCGAGGCCGCCGTGGGCGAGGCGCTGCGCGCGCGCCTGGCCGCCATCGCGCCGGCCGCGGTCTATGGCTCGGCGGCCTGCGGGGCCGACATCCTCAGCCTGGAGGCCGCGCGCGAGCTCGGCACGGAAACGCACGTCGTGCTGCCCTTCCCGCCGGAGGAATTCCGGCGCGCGAGCGTCGACATCGTGTCCGGGCAGTGGGGCGAGCGCTTCGAGCGCGTCCTCGCCGCGGCCGACAGCGTGACGGTGACCAGCGACCACCAGGCGAGCGGCAGCGTGGCCACGTTCGAGTACGCCAATCTCGTCCTGACCGGCATGGGCCGGTTGCGGGCGCAGGTTCTCGACACCACGGTGCAGGGCCTCGCCATCTGGGATCGCGGGGCGCCTGGCGCGGCCGGCGGCTCGGCATCGCTCGTCTCGCTGTGGGAACGGCACGGACTGCCCGTCGAGCACGTCGACCTCGCGCAGCTGCGCGATGCGAAGGGTGCGAAGGGGACGCCGCCCCCGGCCGCTCCCGAGCGAGCGGCGGAGGCAAAGGGTAGCGTCCCCTTCGCACCCTTTCGCCACGAGATGCGCGCGCTGCTCTTCGCGGATGCGGTCGGCTACAGCCAGCTGAGCGAAGACCAGATTCCCCGCTACATCACCGGCTTCCTGGGCGCGGTGGCCGATCTCAGCAGGCGCACGGCGCACCGCTTCGAGCATGCCGAAGTCGCGGGCGACGGCCTCTACATGGTCTTCGGCAATGTGGCCGATGCCGGGCACTACGCGCTGGAGCTGGCCGCGCTCATGAGCCGCTTCGACCGCGCCGCCAGCGGCCTGCCCGCCGGCTTCAGCCTGCGCATCGCCCTGCACTGCGGCCCGGTGCACTGCGGGCGCGAGCCCGTCACCGGCGGGCCGCTGTACACCGGCCCGCACACCAGCCGCACGGCGCGCATCGAGCCGATCACGCCGCCGGGACAGGTGTATGCCAGCAGCGCGTTCGCGGCGGTGGCGGCCGCGAGCGGCGTCGCGGGGCTGGAGATGCGCTACGTCGGGCGCATCCCGCTCGCCAAGGGATACGGCACGCTGGGCCTCTACAACGTGCGGCCGGCCTGCTGACATGCCGCTTCTTCAGCTCTCCGCAGTCTGCCTCGCCTACGGCCACGTCCCGCTCCTCGACCACGCCGACCTGGTGGTCGAGCCGGGCGAGCGCATCGGCCTCATCGGTCGCAACGGCACCGGCAAGTCGAGCCTGCTCCGTATCGTCGAGGGCAACGTGCGGCCCGACGACGGCAGGGTGTGGCTCGCCTCCGGGATCAAGCTTGCGTTCGTGCCGCAGGAGCCGGCCTTTGCCGCCGGGCACACGGTGTTCGAGGCAGTGGCCGAGGGGTTGGGCGAGGGCACGCGGCTGCTGCTCGACTATCACGCCGTGGCGCACGCGCTGGCGAACCACCCCGGCGGCACGCGCGAAGCGGAGCTGCTGCTGCAGTTGCAGGAGCTGCAGGAGGCGCTCGAGGCCGCCGGCGGCTGGTCGATCGAGCATCGCATCGAAGCGACCCTCGACCGCCTCGCCCTGTCGGCCGACGTGCCGGTTGCGGAGCTCTCCGGAGGGTTGAAGAAGCGCGTGGCGCTTGCCCGGGCATTGGTGCTGCAGCCCGACCTCCTGCTGCTCGACGAGCCAACCAACCACCTCGACGTCGCGGCCATCGAGTGGCTGGAGGAGATGCTCGTGGCGTTCCCGGGCACGGTGCTGTTCGTCACCCACGATCGCCGCTTCCTCGACCGCGTGGCGCTGCGCATCGTCGAACTCGACCGCGGGCGGCTCGCCGACTTCCCCGGCA
>CAZOIB010000284.1:0-8533 GCA_964579785.1 uncultured Lysobacter sp.
GGTCGAGCTGCTCCTTCGGCAATTGCGGCGTGCGCGATAGCACCCACAGGTACTTGCGGTTCGGGGTGCCCACCACCGCCCAGAGATAGTCCGGGTCCAGCCCGACCACCCAGTAGTCCGAGCGGAACGGCCAGAAGAACGAGACCTTGAGCCGCGAGTTCACGGTCCCCGCCTCCGCCCAGGCCGTGCCGTTGGCCTCGTCGAATCCGCTCCCGGTGCGGCAGCGGTTGCGCACGGCGATTTCACCATCCGGGCGCAGCGTGTATTCCGCGGTGGTGTCGCCGATGCACTGGCGCTGGAAGAACATCGGGAAAGAAGCGATTTCGTACCACTTGCCGGCGTAACGGCCGAGGTCGATCGTGCCGACGGTCTCGACCGGCGCGGGCTCCGCGCGGGCCAGCGCGGCGACGAGAGCCACGCTGCACAGCAGGAATCGCATCTTCATGGCCGGCCCTTTCCTAGAGCATCACCGGCTGGTCCGGCAACTCATTGGCGTTCTTCTCGCCGGCGGGAAAATGCCGCGCGAGCAGCGCGGCGATCGCCGTGACGCCGGCCACGGCACCCTGCTCGAAGCGACCGGCGCGGAACGCCTCCTGCATCGTGCGGCAGATCGCCTGCCACTCGGATTGCGTGACCTTCGCGGAGATGCCGCGGTCGGCGACGATCTCGACCTTGTGGTCGGCGAGCATCACGTAGACCAGCACCCCCGTGTTCTCCGCGGTGTCCCAGACGCCGAGTTGCGCGAACAGCTCGACCGCGCGCGCCCGCGAGCCGAGGTCGCGCCACAGCTGCGCCGTGGTCAGCTCCGCCTCCACGACGAAGCGGACTTCGCCGCGATGGCGCTTCTCATCTTCGGCGACGGCCTGCGCGATCGCCTTGCGGGCCGATGGCGGGAACGCACGGGCCGCCGTCCACGGGGTCATCACGATGTGCCGCCAGAAGCGTCCGAAGTCCATCACCAGTCTCCCGAGGCGCCGCCGCCGTCGAAACCGCCGCCGCCACCGCTGAAGCTGTCGCCTCCGCCCCCGGACCAGCCGCCCCCGCCGCCCGAGGAAATGCCGCCGGACCAGCCGCCGCGGCTGCCTGCGCGTGCCAGGGCCGAGGTGCCGGTGAGCAGCACGATGAAGAACGCGACGAGCGCGGCAGCGCCTCCCGCGAGCAGGCTGCCGAAGAACATCCAGGCCGCGAATCCCGTCAGGCCGGAGGTGAATGTGGCACCGAGGAATCGCCCCAGGAACGAACGCAGGATCATGCCGACGATGGGCACGACGACGAACGCCAGGACGAGCAGGTTCTCGAGGGAATCCATCGAGACGACGCCGGCTGCGGCCGCCTTCGTCGCCGGTGCCGGCAGCGCCTCCCCCGCGATCGCCTTCAGGATCGCATCCACGCCGGCGTCGATGCCGCCGGCGAAATCCCCTGCCTTGAACCGGGGCGCCACGCGCTCGGCGATGATGCGCCGGGAGAGGGCATCGGTGAGGACACCCTGCACGCCGCGCCCGGTCTGGATGCGCATGCGCCGTTCCTGCTTCGCGATCACGAAGAGGACGCCATCGTCGACGCCGGCGCGGCCGAGCTTCCACTCGTCGGTGACGCGCGTGGAGAACTCCTCGATGGTCTCGGTACCGATCGACGGCACCAGGAGCACGGCGACTTGCGAGCCCTTGGAAGCCTCGAAAGCCTTCAGCCTGGTGGCCAGCGCCTCGCGCTCGGGGGACGTGAGCGTCCCGGTAAGGTCGACGACGCGACCCGTGAGCTTCGGGACGGGAACCGGCTCCGTCACGTCCGCGGCCGGGGCCGCGAACGCGAGGAGGAAGGACGCGGCCGCCCCCGCGAGGAGGAGGCCGGCGGCGCGGATCACTTCGCGGGCGCGGGCTTCGCCGAGAAGTCGACCTTGGGCGGCTCGGCGATCTGCTTCTCGTTCTCCACCGTGAAGGCGGGCTTCTCCTTGTAGGAGAAGAGCATCGCCGTGAGGTTGGTCGGGAACTGCCGCGCGAGGATGTTGTAGTCCTGCACCGACTTGATGTAGCGGTTGCGCGCCGTGGTGATGCGGTTCTCCGTGCCCTCGAGCTGCGCCTGCAGGTCGCGGAAGTTGGCGTCGCTCTTCAGCTGCGGGTAGTTCTCCGCCACCACCAGCAGGCGCGAGAGCGCGCTGGAGAGCTCACCTTGCGCGGCCTGGAAGTTCTTCATCGCATTGGGGTCGTTCAGCGCCTCGGGCGTCATCTGGATGGAGCCCACCTTGGAGCGCGCGTTGGTCACCCCGAGCAGAACATCCTTCTCCTGGGCGGCGAAGCCCTGCACGACGCTCACCAGGTTGGGGATCAGGTCCGCGCGGCGCTTGTACTGGTTCAGCACCTCGGACCAGGCCGCCTTCACCTGCTCGTCCCGGGTCTGGAAGTCGTTGTAGCCGCAGCCGGAGAGAACGAGCGCCCCGGCGAGGGCGAAAGCGGTCAGGAGTCTGCGCATGGAACGGGTTCCTCGCGAATGAGTGGGAAAGCAGGGCTGCAAATGGGGACGCGGCCCGCCGGATTCAAGTGGCGCACCGCGCCACTACGGTGCGACGCCAGCCAGCGTGCGCCGGGCGAAAAGCAGGTCCTCCCAGGCCTTTGCCTTGTCGGGGAGGTTGCGCAGCAGGTAGGCCGGGTGATAACTGATGACCAGCGGAATGCCGCGGTAGTCGTGGACCCTGCCGCGCAGGCCGGCGAGGCTGCCTTCGTTGCCCGTCAGGCGGATCGCCGCGGTCTTGCCCAGCGCGACGATGATCTTCGGCCGGATGAGGGCGATCTGCCGGTCGAGGAATGGCGCGCACGCGGCGGCCTCCTCGGGCAGCGGTACGCGGTTGCCCGGCGGACGGCACTTCACGACATTGGCGATGTAGACCTCGCGCCCGCGCGCCAGGCGCAGCGCCGCGAGCATGCTGTCGAGGAGCTTGCCGGCCTGCCCGACGAAAGGCTCGCCCTTCTCGTCTTCGTCGGCGCCCGGCCCTTCCCCCACGAACAGCCACGGCGCGGAAGCGTTGCCCACGCCGAACACCGCCTGCTTGCGCTGCTCGCAGAGGGCACAGCGGCGGCATTCGCGCACGGCATCGCGGAGCGCTTCCCAGTCCATTTCCTCCACGCCGGCCGGGGGTGGCGCCGGCGGCGCGGCAGGCGCCCGCCGGGCCGCCTGCGCAGGCGCAGGCTGCGGGCGTGACGGCGGTGCGGACCCGGCCGCGGCGGTGGGCGGCGCGGACTCCGCTGCAGGGGAAGCGGCAGGCAAGGGAGCCGCCGGAGTGGACAGGCCGTACAGGCGTGCCAGGGGCAGCAGTTCGAGTTCCCGGAGGATGCGTTCGTCCATCATTTCAGCGTGATCCCGAGAAAGAGCGCGTCCTCGCGGCCCGTGACGGCCGGATAGTACGCGGGCCGGATGGCGATCTGCTGGAAGCCGCGCTTGCGGTAGAGGTGGCGGGCGGAGAAGTTCGAGGGGCGCACCTCGAGATAGACGATCTGGCACTTGGCCGCGCGGGCGACGCCGAGCATGTAGTCGAGGAACGCGCGCCCGATGCCGCGGTTCTGCCACGCGGAATCGATGGCGATGTTGAGCAGGTGCGCCTCGTCGAGCGCGACCATGAGCACGGCATAGCCGATGACGCGCCCGCCCTGGCAGGCAACCCAGCAGTCGTAGCCGGCGTTGAGCGAGTCGCGGAAGTTGCCCACGCTCCACGGAAACGCATAGAGCGACTTCTCCATGTCGGCGACCACGCCCAGGTCGGTCGCGCGCATCGGCCGGTAGGCCACCTCCGCCACGGGAAGCGCGCTCATCGCGCGGCCTGCCTTTCGCGCGTCGTGAGGGCGACCTTGTCGCGCAGGTAAAGAGGGGCCGCATCCTCGGCCGCGACGATTTCTCCCCGCGCCAGGCGCCGTCCGGCCAGGCGGGCGACCGCCGCGGCGCGCGGCAGGTCGTTGGCGACATGGGCCCCCACTTGGCCGGCATAGGACGCGCGCAGCCAGTCGAAGGCGTCGAATCCGCTGCCGGTAGCCACCCACTCCCCGCCCGGCAGCGGCGGCAGCGCTTCCCGGGAAAAGAGCGCCGGCGCGATGACGATCTCCCAATCCTCCCCGGTGCGCGAATAGGCCGCGAGGTAGGTCTCTCCCATGCGCGCATCGAGTGCCGCCACGACCCGCGCCGCGCCGGCCTGTTCGGCCAGGGCCAGCAGCGAGGGGATCGGGATCACCGGCCTGCCCGCGCCGAACGCGAGCCCCTGCGCGATTCCGCACGCGATCCGCAACCCGGTGAACGATCCCGGACCCTGGCCGAATGCCAGCGCGTCCAGGCCGGCGACCGCCATGTTCGCGCGCGCCAGCAGGCGGCGGATCATCGGCGCCAGTTGCTCCGCGTGCTGGTTGGGGGCGTGCGATTCATCGGCCAGCAACTCTTCGCCACGCAGCAGCGCGACCGAGCACAGCTCGGTGGAGGTTTCGATCGCGAGGAGGTTCAAGTGGCGGGCCGAAGGAAGGATGACCGCCATTATACCGACGGGCAGGCTTTGGCAGCCGTCTCTCTATCTATTTATTTATCAATATATTACCGATGTTTATTAATGTGTTTTCTGCGATCCGTGAACGGGGTGTCGTTCCCCCTGAAAGGAGAACGCCCGGCGCGAGAGGCCGGGCGTCTGTCTTCGCAATGCCCTGCTCAGCCGGGGCGTCCGCGGCCGCCGGTCCGGGAATGCGCCGCCTGCAGTTCCTCCGCCGTCAGCGACCCGTTGTGGTCGGCATCGATGGCATCGAACTGCTGCGAAAGGCGAGGCGCATTGGCGACTTCGTCGCGGGTCAACGCGCCGTCGCCGTTGGCGTCCCACTTCTTCCAGCCCTGGCCGCGCTGTCCGCCACCGCGGGCAAAGCGCGCCGCCTGCAGTTCCGCGAGGCTGATGTTTCCGTCCTTGTTGGTGTCGATGGTGGCGAAGTTGGCGGCCAGCCCGGGCAGCGACGCCTGGGCTTCGGCAAGGCTGATCAGTCCGTCGGCATTGGTGTCGGCGGCCTTCAGGCGCTCCTGCATGCCGGCGCCGTGACGTCCGTACCCGGTTCCCGGTCCGGACCCGTAGGCGGGACAGTTGCCCGTACCCGGGGTGGCGCCGGCGGCGCAACCGGCCGTGCCGGGACCGAATGGCTGGGCCTGGACCGCGATGGCGAAAGTGGCGAAAACGGCGGCGGTGAGGATCTTCATGACTTTCATGGTGTTCTCCTGGTTGGTTGCCAAAAGGCTGGTTTGCATGTGACTCGAGCCTATTCCCACCAACGCGCAAAGACGTTTCCGGATGGGCCTGCGAACGTAACCACCTGTAAGCGGGCTGCCTGCCGAAGGCCCGCTGTTAACATCTGATTACAAAGGGCCGGCGGCATCCCGCCCGCCGCTGCCGGTACGATGGTCCCCATGCCCACCTCCCCCAAGCATCGCATCCTCGTGGTCGACGACGACCTGCGCCTGCGCGATCTCCTCAAGCGCTATCTCACCGAGCAGGGCTTCGGCGTCGAGACGGTTCCCGACGGGGCCGCCATGGACCACAACTTCAAGCGCACGCGCTATGACCTGGTGGTGCTCGACCTCATGCTGCCGGGCGAGGACGGGCTCGCCATCTGCCGGCGCCTGCGCGCGACGGGAAACACGGTGCCGGTCATCATGCTCACGGCCAAGGGCGACGACGTCGACCGCATCGTCGGGCTGGAGATGGGTGCGGACGACTACCTGGCCAAGCCGTTCAACCCGCGCGAACTGGTGGCGCGGATCAATGCGGTGCTGCGCCGCCAGGCGCCGCTGCCGGCCCCCGGGGCGCCCGAACGCGAGGACACCGTCGTCACCTTCGGGCCCTTCGCCCTGAATCTCGGCACGCGCTCCCTCACCCGCGACGGCGAGCCCATCACGCTCACCACCGGGGAATTCTCCGTGCTGAAGGTCTTCGCCCAGCATCCCCGCGAGCCCCTGTCGCGCGACAAGCTCATGGACCGGGCGCGCGGCCGCGAGCACGAGAGCTATGACCGCTCCATCGACGTGCAGGTCTCGCGCCTGCGCAAGGTCCTCGGCGAGGACCCGCAGAACCCCCGTTACATCCAGACGGTCTGGGGCTTCGGCTACGTCTTCATCCCGGACGGGACGGCGCAGAAATGAAGTGGTGGGCCGGTTCGTTCTTCTGGCGCACGCTCGCGGTGCTGGTCATCGCCCTGGTGGCTTCGCAAGCCGCCTCGTTCTGGCTCTTTCGCCAGCAGGTGCAGCACCCGCGTCAGGCCCTGGGCATCGGCCAGCTCGTGAGCCACCTCAAGACGATCCACGCGGCGCTGCTGAGCCTGCCGCCGGGAGCGGAACGCGAGTTCCTCGGGCGCCTGGCGGAACGGGAGGGCATCCGCGTCTTTCCCGCGCGTGGGGACGAGCCCGGGCGCCCCGCCGCCGACATGCCCGGCATGCGCATGCTGCGCGAGCGCGTGAAGATCCTGTTCGGCGAGGATGCCGACATCCTCGTTCGCCCCGGCGCGCCGGGAATACTCTGGGTGCGCATCACCGCCGGGACGCAAAGCTACTGGGTCGCCTTTCCGCGCAATCGCGTCGAGCGCGACAACACCGACGCCCTGCTCGCGTGGATGCTGGCGGGTGTCGCGATCGCGATCCTCGCTACCGCCCTCATCGCCTGGCGGCTGAACCGGCCGCTCGCCGGGCTGGCCAGGGCTGCCGAGGACCTCGGCAAGGGAGGCGACCCGCCCCCGATTCCGGAGACCGGCCCGTCGGAGATCCGCGCCGTGGCGCAGGCGTTCAACCGCATGAAGGAGAGCCTCAAGAAGGAGGAACGCGAGCGCACGACCTTCCTCGCCGGCGTCTCGCACGACCTGCGCACGCCGCTCGCGCGGCTGCGCCTGGACGTGGAGATGCTCGAGGGACGCGTCGATGCCGCCACGCGAGAGGGCATGGTCGACGACATCGGGGACATGAACGCGATCATCGACCAGTTCATCGACTATGCGCGCAGCGAAGCCACCGAGGCCCATGCCCCGGTCGACCTCTCGTCGCTGGCCCGCGATTGCGCCGAGCGTGCCGCGCGCTCCGGGGCGCCGGTCAAGTGCGAACTGGCCGACACGCCGGTCCTGATGCTGCGTCCGCTCGCGGCGCGGCGTCTCGTCGACAACCTCATCCAGAACGCGATCAAGCACGGCGGCGGCGAGATCCTCGTGCGCACGAGCGTGGCCCCGCGCGAGATCCGGCTCGCGGTCCTGGACCGCGGCCCCGGGATTCCCGCCGCGGACATCGCGCGCCTGAAGGAGCCGTTCACGCGCCGCGACGAGGCACGCAGCGGCCGCTCCGGCGCCGGACTGGGCCTCGCCATCGTTTCGCGCATTGCCAAGGCCCACGGAGCGAGTTTCGACCTCGCCCCGCGCGAAGGCGGAGGACTGGAAGCGACGGTGGCGTTTCCTTCGGCCGCCTGAGGGCAATGGGGCGGTGTACAGTCGGGGCATCCCGACAGGAGGCTCCATGACCGTTTGCCCGATCGCCATCGTCGCCGGCTGCAAGAAGTGCCCGGCCTTTTCCGTCTGCCCCCTCAAGTCCACGCTGGGCGACCAGCCAAAACCCGGCGCGGCCGAGCCGGAAAAGCCCGCTGCCGCGAAGAAGAAGAAGTAGACCCGGGACGCTAAGGCAGGCTGGCGAGGTACTCGGCGACGGCGCACATTTCCGCCGGCGTGAGGCTTTCGGCCACCTCGTGCATCACGGCGTTGTCGTTGGTGCGCTTGCGCAGGTTGAAGTCCTTCAACTGCCGCTCGAGGTAGTCGGCGTGCTGGCCGGCGAGCCGGGGCAGTTGCGCCGTCCCATGCGCCGCTTCGCCATGGCAGACCAGGCAGGCGGGCGTCCCACCGGATTTGCCGTTCACAAAGAGCGTGCGCCCTGCCGCCGCCTGCACGGAAGGTTGCGCGGTGGGCGCGGGCACGGGCTGCGCCGCAAAATAGGCAGCGATCGCGGCGATGTCGGCATCGCTCAGGCCTTTCGCCTGGCGCACCATCAGTCCCGTGCGTCTGCCGGCCTTGAAATCCTGCAACTGCTTGGCGAGATAGGTCTCGTGCTGGCCCGACAACCGCGGAAAGTCCTCGCTGGCGGTCTCTCCGGCATCGCCGTGGCACACGGAACACTTGGCCTTGATCACTGCGGGTGCCTCGGGAGTCCTGGTTGCGCCCGCCAAGGGCACGCCGAGAACAATGAGCAGGTACCACAGGCGTTTCGTCATGTCGCAACTCCGGTATAGAGTGGATCGCAGGATTCGCGCGATTGAAGGAGTTTGCCATGAGCCCTCTGCGCAGGTTGTTCCCGTTCGGCATTGCCTGCGGCTTGCTGCTGGCGGCCGCGGTAGTCGAAGCGGCACCCCCGGCAGGTGCCGGTTCCGGTACGAGGCCTTCCGGCCGACCCGGATATGGCGGTGGCCATTACGGACACGGCGGGCATTACTCGCACTCGTCCTGGGGCTGGGGCCTGGGAGTCGCGCTCACGGTGCCCTGGGCCCTGGGCTGGGTTGACCCGTACG
>CAZOIB010000285.1:0-4901 GCA_964579785.1 uncultured Lysobacter sp.
TCCTCAAGGAAATGAACCCCGCCATCCAGGTGGTGGGCGTGCACCCGGGACCCGGTGCGAACGTCCCCGGCATCCGCAAGTGGCCGGAGGAGTACCTGCCGAAGATCTTCGACAAGGCGCGCGTCGACCGGATCATCGAGGTCTCGCAGCGGGAAAGCGAGGAAATGGCGCGGCGGCTGGCGGCCGAGGAGGGGATCTTCGCGGGAATCTCCTCGGGGGGCGGGCTGGCGGCGGCCATGCAGTTGAGCGCCGAGACGAAGGATGCGGTCATCGTCCACATCGTCTGCGACCGCGGCGACCGTTACCTGTCGACGGGCGTTTTCCCGGCCTGACTTGGCTCCCGCCAATGAACCCGGTTCGCGAACCGGTTTCATGAACCGGGTTCCTGCCTCACTACACCTTCACCCGCTGCTTGCCGAAGTTCTCGCCCTTCAGCATCCCGATGAAGGCGCGCGGCGCGGCCTGCAGCCCGTCCGCGATCGATTCCCGGTACCTGATGCGACCGGCGGCGATGTGGCCGGCGAGTTCCTGGATCGCGCCCGGCCAGAGATCCATGCGGTCGCTCACGATGAAGCCCTGCAGGCGCACGCGGTTCACGAGCAGCGCGAACACGTTGCGGATGGGAATGTCGGCGCCGTTGTACCCCGAGATCAGCCCGCACAACGGGATACGGGCACCGTTGTTGACGCGGCGCAGCACGGCGTCGAGGATCTCGCCGCCGACGTTGTCGAAGTAGATATCCACTCCCGCCGGTGCCGCCGACTTGAGCGCCGCGTCGATGGGGCCCGCCTTGTAGTCGATGCAGGCGTCGAAGCCCAGCTCCCGCACCACGTAGTCGCACTTTGCGGCGCCGCCGGCAATGCCGACCGCACGGCACCCGGCGATCTTCGCAAGCTGCCCCACGACGCTGCCCACGGCCCCGCTGGCCGCGGAGACGACGACCGTCTCGCCGGCCTTGGGCGCCCCGATCTCGGCCAGCCCCATCCAGGCCGTTATCCCGGGAGCGCCAGCCGCACCCAGCCATGCCGTCTCCGGGAGCCGCGGGTCGGGCAGCTTCATGAGCCCCTTGCCGTCGGCAACGGCCCAGCGCTGCCATCCCAGCATGCCGACGACCTTGTCGCCAGCCGCCAGCCTGGGGTGGCGCGAGGCCGTGACCGTGCCCACGGCGCCCCCCACCATCACCTCGCCCAGTTCAACGCGCGCCGCATACGACTTCCCCTCGTTCATGCGCCCGCGCATGTAGGGGTCGAGCGACAGCCAGTCGACGCGGACCAGGACCTCGCCTTCGCCTGGCGTGGCGATGGGTGCCTCCACGAAGCGGAAGTTCGCTTCCTCCACCCAGCCGGTGGGGCGGGATGCCAGCACGACCTGCAGGTTCGTTTCGCTCACGGTTCCTCCCTGTGGCCGTCGTGGCGCGCAAATCCTGCTGGCCACGGGCACACGGCGACGATAGCATCTACCCTCCCTATCGCGCTTTTCCCTTCATGGCCCCCATCCTCGTCTTCGATATCGAAACCATCCCCGATGTTGCCGGCCTGCGCCGTCTCTGGGACATCGCGGACGAGGCGAGCGACGCCGCGGTCGTGGAGCTGGCCTCGCAGCGCCGCCGCCAGGCGACCGGCAGCGACTTCCTTCCCTGCCACCTGCACCGCGTGGTCGCGATTTCCTGCGCGCTGCGCGAGCGCGACACGGTGCGCGTCTGGTCGCTGGGCGCGGCCGAGGACGGGGAGCGCGAGCTGGTGAAGCGCTTCTTCGACGGCATCGACAAGTACACGCCACAGCTGGTCTCGTGGAACGGCAGCGGCTTCGACCTGCCCGTGCTGCACTACCGCGCGCTCTTCCATGGAATCGCCGCGCCACGCTATTGGGACATGGGAGACGACGACCGCGACTTCAAGTGGAACAACTACATCTCGCGCTTCCACTCGCGCCACATCGACCTGATGGACGTCCTTGCCGGCTACCAGAACCGCGCCTTCGCGCCGCTGGACGACGTGGCGCAGCTCTGCGGCCTGCCGGGCAAGCTCGGCATGGACGGCTCGAAGGTGTGGCAGGCGTGGTGCGAGGGGAAGATCGGCGCCATCCGCGACTACTGCGAGACCGATGTCGCCAACACCCTGCTGGTGTTCCTGCGCTTCCAGCGCCTGCGCGGCGCGCTGACGGCAGAAGCCTTCGACAGGGAAGTGGCGCTCTTCCGGGCGTTCCTCGCCGAACAGAAGGCCGCGCACTGGCAGGAGTTCGCGGCCGCCTGGAAGTGAATTAGGGACAGGTATTGGGGACGGTTCCGGAGAACCGTCCCCAATACCTGTCCCTATTCCTTGCGGAAGGGCGAGCGGTCGTTCAGCTCGTCGACGTAGGCGGAGATGCCCGCACCCTCGCGGGCCAGGTAGTCGTCCACCGCGCGCGCGAAGGCCGGGTGAGCCAGCCAGTGGAAGGAGCGGGTCCTCTCCGGCAGGAAGCCGCGCGCGTGCTTGTGCTCGCCCTGCGCCCCGCCCTCGACGAGGGCGATGCCGCGCTCGATCGCGAACTCGATCGCCTGGTAGTAGCACGCCTCGAAGTGCAGTCCCGGCACGAACTCCACGGCACCCCAGTAGCGCCCGTACAGGACGGATGCCGAAAAAAGATCCAGCGCCGCGGCGATGGGCTTGCCGTCGCGTTCGGCGATCACCAGCAGGACGTTGTCCGGCATGCGCTCGGCCAGCATCCCGAAGAACTCGCGGGTGAGGTACGGCGTCGAGCGGTGCGCGCGGTAGGTGCGCAGGTAGCAGGCGGTGAAGAAGTCCCAGTCCGCTTCGCTCGACTCGCGGCCCGTCACCCGCCGCAGGCGCACGCCGGCCTCGGCCACCTTGCGCCGTTCCTGGCGTATTTTCTTGCGCTTCTCCTGCGCCAGGGCGGCGAGAAAGTCGTCGAAGGTCGCATAGCCCGGATTGCGCCAGTGGAACTGCACCCCGGCACGCTCCATGAAGCCGGCCGCGCGCAATGCGGCCGCGTCGGCTTCGTCCGGAAACAGCACGTGCAAGGACGACACGGCGGAGTTCCCGGCGAGTTCCAGCAGCGCCCCGGCCAGCACGCGTCGGGCTGCGTCGGTAGCCGCCATCAGGCGCGGTCCCGTCGCCGGCGTGAACGGAACGGCCGCCAGCAGCTTCGGGTAGTACGCGAGGCCGTGCCGCTCGTAGGCTTCGGCCCAGGCCCAGTCGAACACGTATTCGCCGTAGGAATGGGTCTTGGCATAGAGGGGCACTGCACCCGTGAGCGCATCGCCTTCCCAGCGTGTCAGGAATTGCGGCGTCCAGCCGGTGCGCGGCGAGGCGCAACCCGAACGGTGGAGGCTGTCGAGGAAGGCGTGCGCGAGTGTGGGGTTGCCGCCATGCAGCGCGTCCCAGGCCTCGGGGGAGACGCCATCCAGGGAGTCGAGCAGGCGGATCGAATCGGGCAAGAGGGAGGGGACCTATAATGACCAGGTCGGATTCTATCCGCGCTCAGAAAAAGGGTAGCGTCCCCATGAAGATCGCCGTCGCCCAGATCAACACGACCGTGGGCGATTTCGCCGGAAACGCGGCGCGCATCCGCGGCGCCATCGACCAGGCACGCGCCGCCGGGGCAGCCCTCGTGGTCACGCCGGAGCTGGCGCTCTCCGGCTACCCGCCCGAGGACCTGCTTTTCCGCGACGATTTCTGCGACCAGTGCGAGGACGAGCTGCTCGCCCTGGCCGCGTACGCCCCGGAAATCTGCGTCGTGGTCGGACATCCCCATCGCGATGGCCGCACGCGCTACAACGCGGCCTCGGTCCTGCGCGGCGGGCGCGCCGAGGCGCTCTACTGCAAGCAGCGCCTGCCCAATTACAACGTCTTCGACGAACAGCGCTACTTCCTGGCCGGCAGGGACCCCTGCCTCTTCGAGGCCGGAGGACGCCGCATCGCGCTCACCATCTGCGAGGACCTGTGGTTTCCGCAGCAGGCGGAGCAGGCGCGCGCGAGGGGGGCGGAATTGCTCCTGTCCATCAACGCCTCTCCCTACCATCGCAACAAGCTCGAGCAGCGCTACCAGGTGATGCGTGCCCGCGTGAAGGAGACGGGACTGCCGCTGCTCTACGTGCACTGCGTCGGCGGCCAGGACGAGCTCGTCTTCGACGGCGCCTCCTTCGCCTTCTCCGCAGACGGCTCGCTTGCCTACCAGGGCGAGACCTTTCGCGAAGCCGTGGACATCGTGACGTTCGGGGAATCGCGCCTCTCCGGGCCCGTCGCGCCGCCGTTGCCCGACGAGGAGACGGTCTACCGCGCGCTGGTGACCGGCGTGCGCGACTACGTGGAGAAGAACCGCTTCCCCGGGGTGCTCGTCGGGCTGTCGGGCGGTGTCGACTCGGCGCTCGTGGCCGCCCTGTGCGCCGATGCGCTGGGATCCGGACGCGTGCACGCGGTGATGATGCCGTCCGAATACACCGCCGCGATCAGCATCGAGGACGCGCGCGAGATGGCGCGGCTCATGCAGCTCGAGTACACCGAGATCGCCATCGGGCCCGTGTTCGAGGCGTTTCGCGCGCAGCTCGCGCCGGCATTCGCCGGCCGCGCCGCGGACACCACCGAGGAAAATCTCCAGGCCCGCACCCGCGGCACGCTGCTCATGGCGTTGTCGAACAAGTTCGGCTGGCTCGTGGTCTCCACCGGCAACAAGAGCGAGATGGCGACGGGCTACGCCACCCTGTACGGGGACATGGCGGGCGGCTATGCCCTGATCAAGGACGTGGTGAAGACCCTCGTCTACCGCCTGTCCAACTGGCGCAACGCCCGGGGGCGGGTCATCCCGCAGCGGGTCATCGACCGCCCGCCTTCCGCGGAGCTGCGGCCCGGCCAGACGGACCAGGACAGCCTGCCCCCCTACGAGGTGCTGGACGCGGTGGTCGA
>CAZOIB010000286.1:0-2642 GCA_964579785.1 uncultured Lysobacter sp.
GGTTCGCGCCCCGGCATCCTCGCGCACAAGCCGGCCCGGGTCGTGATCACGCATCTCGGCTATCACGGCTGCGTCGGCCTCGACCAGGTCGACTACAAGCTCACCGATCCTGTGGCCGACACGCCCGGGAACGAGCGCCACCAGGTCGAGAAGCTCCTCTTCATGGATGCCTGCGTGTTCCCCTTCCTGCACGTGCCCGCGGCCGCGGGCGCGGGATACGCGAAGGCGCAGCTCGGACTCGAGGGGAAGTTCGTGTTCGGCGAGTTCGTGACCCTGATGAAGCTCTCGCCGCGCCTGCTCGCGGCGTGGAAGCGCATCTTCGAGGCGCTGCCCGAGGCGGTGCTCGCCTTCTCGCCGATCAATCCGCGCGACGAGGCGCTGCTCGTGGCGGCGGCGCGGAAGGCCGGCATCGGGAGGGAACGCGTGGTATTCCTGCCGGCCGGCAACGATGACGCCACGCGGCGCGCGCGCTACGCCGCGGTGGATGCGGTGCTCGACACTTTTCCGTACTGCGGCGGCGACACCACCATGGCGGCGCTGGATGCCCTCGTCCCCGTGGTCACCCTCGCCGGCGTCCGCCACGCCGAGCGCACCGGCGCCAGCATCCTCGGCCACCTCGGCCTGGACGAACTGGTCGCGCAAACGGAAGACGACTACGTCGCCCTGGCGGTACGCCTCGCCCGCGACGGCGCCTTTCGCGAGCGGGTGGCGACCGCTACAGGCAAGGCCGTCACGGCGGCGTGTGCCGCCGGGTTCGAGGGCTACGTGCGTGCGCTGGAGCGCGCCTACGAACACGCCCTCGCGGAAAAGGGCATCCACCTGGACGAGGCCGGAGCGCTCACGGTGGACGAGTTCCAGACCGCCTTTCGCGCCGCGCTGGCCGCGCACCAGGCCGGCGACCTCGATGCCGCGCTCAAGTCCTACGAGGCGCTCACGAAGGAGCAGCCCGGGTATCCGCCGCTCAACTACTTCCTGGCCATGCTGCTGCGCGCCAGGGGAAACCGGGAGCGTTCCCGCATCCTCCTCAAGCGCGCCCTCGAGGCATCGCCATCCTATGCCGACGCAAGCCTGGCTCTCGGCAACCTGGAGCTGGACGCCGGCGATCATGCCGCCGCGCGCGCAGCCTTCGCGACGGTCACCCGCGCACGGCCGGAACGCGCGGACGCGTGGACGGGACTCGGGCTGGCCTGCCAGGCGGCGGGCGATCTCGATGGAGCCCTCGAGGCCCTGCGGCGGGCCGCCGGCGCCGCCCCGGCCGAGGCGCCCATGCATTTCAACCTGGCCGTCGCGCTGCAGAAGGCGCGGCGCTACGACGAGGCGCGCGAGGCCTATCGCACCACGCTCGCGATCGACCCGAAATCCGCCGCCGCCCTCTACAACTACGGCCTGCTGCTGGCGGAGCTGGGACAGGCGGAACTGGCGATCGGCAGCTGGCGCGCCGCGTTGGCCGCCGATGCCGCCTTCGAGCCCGCCTACTGGCAGCTGCGCCATGCCCTGCATGCCGCCGGGCGCATCGATGAGTGGCTCCTGAATTTCGACTCGTTCCTGCGCCACTGCCCGGCTTCGCCGCGACTGGCGCTGTATGCGATCGACGTCGCCTTTCACCAGGGCGACCTCGCGGAGGCGAACCGCTGCTTCCGCCAGGCCGTGGAGGCCGTCCTGCGCGAGCGCGACGACACCCTCGCGACCGAGTTCCTCGAGGAGCTGCTCTACGTGGCGCTGTTCTTCGACGTGGAAGGGCGCGAGATGCTGGACCTGTACCGCCGCTACGACGCCGCGAGCCGGGCTCTGCACCCGCAGCTGCCGCTCCAGCCGCCGCGCGTGCCGGGCGGCAGGATCCGCATCGGCTACCTCTCGGGCGACTTCCGCGACCACGTCATGGGGCGAATGGCCCTGGAGATCCTCTCGCGGCACGACCGCACCGCCTTCGAGGTCTTCGGCTTTTCCCTTGCGCTCGGCGACGACCGGTGGACCGCGGCTATCCGCTCGCACTGCGACCACTACGAGGTGGTCGGCGGGCTGGCGGAGCGCGCGGCGGCAGAGGCGATCGCGCGCCACCGTCTCGACCTGCTCGTGGATCTCTCGACCCATACCAAGGGTTCCCGGCCGGCGATCCTCGCCTTCAAGCCGGCGCGCGTGCAGCTCACGCACGTGGCGAGTGCAGGCGCGCTGGGGCTCGCCACCGTCGACTACAAGCTGACCGACCGCCTGTGGGATCTGCCGCAGAACCAGGACTTCCTGATCGAGAGGCTGCTGCCGATGCAGGGCTGCGTCTTCCCGTTCCGCCGCGTGGCCCGGGTCACGCAGCCGGCGGTGAGCCGCTTCGAGATCGGCTTGCCGGCCGGCGCGTTCGTGTTCGGCGCGTTCGTGCAGATCCAGAAGCTGTCCGCGCGACTGCTCGCGGCATGGCGCGAGCTCTTCCGGCGCCTGCCGCGCGCCCGTCTCGCCTTCTCCCCTCTTTCGCCCGGCGCGGCGCCTGCCTACGAGCGCATTCTCGACGCGAACGGGATCGACCCCGCGCACGCGCTCTTCATCCCGCAGGGCGGCGACGAAACGCGCAACCAGGCGCGCTACCTGCACGTCGATGCGGTGCTCGACACCTTCCCGTACTCCGGCACCAACGGCACCCTGGAGGCCCTCGG
>CAZOIB010000287.1:0-2400 GCA_964579785.1 uncultured Lysobacter sp.
TGGCCGAGATGCTCATCGACCGCTTCCAGAGCTCGCACTGCCGCTGGACCGGACCGAACTGGTCCTTCTCCATCAGCTCGCGGAGCTGCACGTTGCGGTTGATCTGCAGGTCGGCCTTGGTGTTGCCCTTGACCAGCGGGCGCAGCTTCGACCACGACTCGCCGTTCACCTGCGTGTTCACGCCGCCGTTCTCCGTCAGGTAGACCATGACGGAGCGCGTGCGCTTCTCGGACAGGCCCTGGTTGTACTCGACGCCACCGCGGCGGTCGGCGTTGCCGTCGACCTGGAGCTTCGTGCTCGGGTTCGACTTCAGCACCGACGAAACGGTCGCCAGGTTGGCCGTGGACTCCTTGCGGAGGTTCCACTTGGCGGTGTCGAACTCGACGTTCGGGATCGACCAGCAGCCCTTCGCGTCGACCTTCGCCGACTTCGGCGTGCTGAGGCACTCGTCGCGATCGTCGGTCACGCCGTCGGCGTCGTTGTCCGGGATCTTGGCCATGAACACCGCCGTCTCGAACGCGCCGATGCCCTTGCCATCGGCGAGCTGCGAGGCCTGCGTGTACGTGCCGCAGGAGGACGTCGCCGCGAGGCTCTTCATGAACTCGACGCCCTTCGGATCGCTGCCGACCTGCACCGAGTGGATGCAGAGGCTGCCGATCTCGTGGGAGCCGACGAGCGTGCGCGCCGCGAGGAGCGCCTGCTCCGCAGCCTCGGGCTCCGGCAGACCGTCGCTCACGACCACGACGGCCGAGCGGCCCTGGGCGCCGTTCGTGCAGATGTTGTCGTCCTGGTAGGACTTCAGCATCACGTTGACTTCGTTCAGGACGTCCGACATCGGCGTCGTGCCGCCCATGCCGTTGATGTCGCCCAGCGGCTGCAGCTCGGCCACCTTGCCCGCCAGGGCATTGCGGTCGAACTTGCCGAGCGACGCAATCAGGCGATCCCCACCGCCGAAGCCCACGAAGCCGGCGTTGTACGCGCCGCCTTCGAAGGGCGCCTGCACGTTGGCGTCGGGCATGCCGGCCACGATGGCCTGCGACGTGCTCTTGGCCTGCGGGAAATTGCCGTGGTTGTAGATCGTCCCCGACGCATCCGTCACGAGAACCATCTGATCGACTGCGCGCCAATAGCCCGGCGCCGAGAACTTCGACACCGTCGGCGCGGGCGCCGGCGGCGGTGAGCTAGCGCATCCCACCAGGAACGCGCCCACGAAACCGATCGACGAAAGCTTACGCATCAAAGCTCCTCCCGCTTCGTAGCGGCCCTGAGAGCACTCGCTCATGGTGGCCGGAAGCAACTGCGAAACCCCTCCAAGGGTCCTTGGGCTCCACCCCTATCGGAGCCCACCCCTTGAACTTGAGAACTGCAAGATCATCCCACAACTGTGTAATGGCACAAGACTGTTTGCAATTCGGCCCCGGTGCACACAGCAGCTACCGGTCTGCTGCCTCCGGCGTGCCGCAGTGTAGGGCGCTCTTCGCGTACTACCAACACCAATTTTGCCCGGCGCCGCAGAGATTTTGCTGGCGAAGCAAATGAGGGTGGAGACCCACACACGTTCGGATGTGATTGGCGTGACCGCGTGTCATTGGGCCGCGAAACCGTGGAGAAATACCTCCATTTCATGGACAGCCAGCCTGCATCCTGCTCTCGTCCGATCGCCCTGCGCACGGCACGGCACGCTGCCGGCCGGTGTCTTCTTCCGTGTGGAGATTGGCGGCGAAACTTCCTCGGGCCCTCGCCGCGGGCGGGCGTATGCTGGAATCAGGGGGATGCAGAATGAGCAGCTTCTCCATCGACATGGACGATCCGAGAGAGGCGTGGGAGGCCCTTTTCCGGGAGATCGAGGCCGCGGCGCAGGCAGCGCCCGAGACCGGCGCTCGCATCGCCGTCTCGACGCCGGAGCGTGCGCCCATGCTCCCGGCGGAGGATCTGGTTGGCTGGCTCTGGCTCATGCACGGCTGCTGGGCTGACGACGCATCCTGAAACCCGGGGGCGGCGACCCACGGCACTGCAGGGAAGGAGAGCCATGCAGCTAGGCATGATCGGTCTCGGCCGGATGGGCGCGGGGCTCGTGCGGCGTCTGATGCGCGCGGGCCACACGTGCGTGGTCTACGACGTCAGCCGTCCGGCGGTCGAGGCGCTCGCCCGGGACGGCGCGGCAGGCGCCGGGACCCTCGACGAGCTCGTTTCGAAGCTCGCGAAGCCCCGAGCGATCTGGATCATGGTGCCGGCGGGTGAGATCACGGAGAGGACGGTCTTCGATCTCGCCGCGCGGCTGGAGCCCGGAGATACGCTCATCGACGGCGGCAACTCGTATTACCGCGACGACATCCGCCGCGCCGGGAAGCTGCGCGAGCGCGGCATCCACTACGTGGACGTCGGCACCAGTGGCGGCGT
>CAZOIB010000288.1:0-4583 GCA_964579785.1 uncultured Lysobacter sp.
CTGCGCGATGCCGGGCTCGACTACTACAACCACAACCTCGACACCGCGCCGGAGTTCTACGGCGAGGTGATCACGACGCGCGACTACCAGGATCGCCTCGACACGCTGGAGCGGGTGCGCGGCGCCGGCATCCACGTGTGCTGCGGCGGCATCGTCGGCATGGGCGAATCGCGCGATTCCCGCGCCGGGCTCCTCGCGCAACTGGCGAGCCTCGACCCGCAGCCGGAATCGGTTCCCATCAACCAGCTCGTGCAGGTCGAGGGAACGCCGCTTGCGGGGACGCAGGCCCTGCCCTGGACGGAGTTCGTGCGCACCATCGCGGCCGCACGCATCCTGATGCCGGCGAGCTTCGTGCGGCTCTCCGCCGGACGCACGCAGATGCACGAGGCGGTGCAGGCGCTCTGCTTCCTCGCGGGCGCCAACTCGATCTTCTACGGCGAGAAGCTCCTCACGACCGGCAACCCCGACGTGGCGCGCGACGACGCGCTCTTCGCCGCACTCGGCCTCTCGGCCGCCTGAGCGTGGCCGGGGACCGAAGCAGCCGCTGACCGCCATGGAGCACACCGCGGCGGCCGCCATCGCGCGCGCGCTGGAGGAACTGGCCCGCAACGACCTGCTGCGCACACGGCGCGTGCTCGACTCGCCGCAGGGAGCGGTGGTGCGCGAAGGCGGGCAGGAACTCGCCAACTTCGCCGCCAACGACTACCTGGGACTGGCCAACCACCCGCGCATCCGAGCCGCCGCGCATGCCGCGATCGATGCCTGGGGCGTCGGCGCAGGCGCCTCGCCGATCGTGGTGGGGCACATGCGGGCGCACGAGGAGGCCGAGCGCGCCTTCGCGCGCTTCACGCACGCGCCACGGGCGCTCCTCTTCCCCAGCGGCTACGCGGCCAACCTCGGCATCCTCACCGCGCTCGCCGACCGCTCCACGGCGATCTTCGCCGACAAGCTGAACCACGCCTGCCTCAACGACGGAGCGGTCCTGTCGCGCGCCGCTTTCCGGCGCTATCCGCACGGAGACGCCGGTGCGTTGCAGACCCTGCTGAAAGCCTCCACCGCCGCCACACGCGTGATCGCGACCGACACCGTGTTCAGCATGGACGGGGACCTCGCTCCCCTGGCCGAGCTTGCCGGCCTCGCCGAACGGCACGACGCGTGGCTCGTCCTGGACGATGCGCACGGCATCGGCGTGCTCGGCCGCGGCCGCGGCGCCCCCGCCCAGTTCGCGCTGCGCTCCCCGCGCATCCTCCACATGGCCACGCTCGGCAAGGCTCTCGGGGGCTATGGCGCTTTCGTGGCCGGCGACCCCGAAGTCATCGAGTGGCTGATGCAGCGCGCGCGCACCTACGTGTTCTCCACCGCCCTGCCTCCGGCGATCGCGGCGGTCGCGACCGAGTCCCTGCGCCTCGTCGAGGAGCATCCCGCGCTGGTGGCCACCCTGCACGAGCGCATCGGCGAATTCCGGCGCGCGTGCGCGAGGCACGGCATCGCGACCGCATCCACCACGGCGATCCAGCCGATCATCGTCGGCGACCCGGCGCGCGCGCTGGCGCTCTCCGCGCGGCTGCGCGAACTCGGACAACTCGTTCCGGCGATCCGTCCGCCGACGGTGCCGGACGGCAGTGCCCGCCTGCGCGTGTCGCTCTCGGCCGCGCATACCCGCGCGCAGGTCCTCGATCTCGCCGCCGCCCTGCACGAGGTCCTCGGCGATGGCGCTGCACGTTGAGCGGCAGGGAAGCGGGCCCGACCTCGTACTGCTGCACGGCTGGGGCCTGCACGGCGGCGTATGGTCCGCGCTAGCCGCGCGGCTGGCGACGTCGTTCCGCGTGCATGTCGTCGACCTCCCGGGCCATGGCGGCTCGCGCAGCGCTTCCCTGGCGGGGCTAGACGCGCTCGTCGATGCGGTGGCCGAAATCACGCCGACAGGGGCGCGCGTATGCGGCTGGTCCCTCGGCGGGCTCGCAGCGCTCCGCCTCGCCGTGCGCCATCCTGCGCAGGTGACCGCGCTTGCCCTCGTGAGCACGACGCCCTGTTTCATCCGGCGCGACGACTGGCCGCACGCCATGGCGCCGGAGACGCTCGCGGAATTCGCGTCGGGGCTGCGCACCGATCCGGCGCGCACCATCCGCAGGTTCGTGAACCTCAACGCGCTGGGCGGACCGCAGGCGCGCGAGCGGACGCGCGAGCTGGCTGCGCTCTATCTCGACCGTGCCGCGCCATCCCCGGCGGCATTGGCCGCGGGCCTGGCCATCCTGCACGACACCGACCTGCGGGGCGAGGTCGGCGCGATCGCCATTCCGGTGCTGGTGATCCACGGCGAACGCGACGTCCTGGCTCCCGTCGGCGCGGGCCGCTGGCTGGCGCAGGCCCTGCCGAATGCGCGATACGTCGAGATCGCGGATGCCGCGCACCTGCCCTTCGTGAGTCATGCCGATCGCGTCGCCGCGGCGCTGGAGCGGCTGCATGGATGAGGCCCTGCTGCCGGTCAAGCGCGACGTGCGCCGCGCCTTCGAGCGCGCGGCACGCACCTACGACGAGGCGGCCATCCTGCAGCGCGAGGTGTGCGCGCGCCTCGTGGAACATCTCGACCCCATGCGCCTCGCCCCGCGTCGCGTGCTCGACCTCGGCTGCGGAACGGGACACGCGTTCGCCGCGCTGGCCGCGCGCCTTCCCGGCGCGGACCTCCTGGGCGTCGACATCGCCCCGGCGATGCTGGCGCACGCGCGCAACCGATCTCCCTGGTGGCGGCGCCTGCCCGGCGCCCGGCGCCCGGCGCTCGTCTGCGCGGATGCCGAGGCCCTGCCGCTCGCGACCGCCGCGGTGGATCTCGTCTTCTCCAACCTGGCGTTGCAGTGGTGCGATCCGCACCGCGCGTTCGCGGAGGCCGCGCGCGTGCTGGCCGGCGATGGCCTCTTCATCTTCTCCACCTTCGGTCCCGACACGCTGCAGGAGTTGCGCGCCGCCTTCGCCGAAGCCGACGCCAACCCGCACGTGAACCGCTTCGTCGACATGCACGACCTCGGCGACGCGCTCGTGCACGCGGGATTCGCCGATCCGGTGATGGAAATGGAAACGATCACCATGGAATACGCGAGCGCGCTCGCCGTGGCCCGCGACCTGCAGGCCATCGGCGCGGTGAACTCGCTGCCCTCCCGTTCGCGCGGGCTGCCGGGGCGCGCGCGCTGGGCGCGCATGACGCAGGCCTACGAGCGCTTGCGCCGCAACGGCTCGCTTCCCGCCACGTGGGAGGTCGTCTACGGCCATGCGTGGAAGGTGCCGCCAAGGCGGCTGGCCGACGGCCGGCAGGTGGTCCGCTTCGAGAGGGGGCGCAGATGAAGAGTCGCGGCGTCTTCGTGACCGGCACCGACACCGGAGCGGGCAAGACCCTGGCCGCCTGCGCGCTGATCCACGCCTTGCGCAGGCGCGGACTGCGCGTGGCACCGATGAAGCCCGTGGCGGCGGGGGCCGCCCGGCACGGCGACTCCTGGGCGAACGAGGACACCCTCGCGCTGGCCCGGGCCACGGGGCCCGACGCCCCTGCGCTCGACGCGATCACGCCCTTCCTCCTGCGCGAGGCGCTGGCGCCGCACCTCGCGGCCGAACGGGAAGCAAGGTCGATCGCCCTCGCCCCATTGGTCGAGGCCTTTCGTCGTCTCGCGTCCGCAGCCGATTTCGTCGTCGTCGAAGGCGTCGGAGGCTTCCATGTGCCGCTCGGCCCTTCGATCGACACGGTGGACCTCGCCGGGGCCCTCGGGCTGCCCGTCGTCCTGGTGGTCGGCCTGCGCCTGGGCTGCCTCAACCACGCCCTGCTTACGTCGGCCGCCATCGCGCAGGCCGGCCTGCCCTTCGCGGGCTGGATCGCCAATGCGCTCGATCCGGCCATGAGCGCAAGGGAAGAGAATATCGCGGCGCTGGTCGCCCGCCTGCCTGCCCCGCTCCTCGGCCGCATCCCGCATGAGTCGCCGGCCGACCCGGCCGAATTCGCCTCCGCGCTGGACATTTCACCCCTGCTGGCTTCTTTTTCACCTGCACCAATCTGAGTCGCAATCCGGCCGCGCGGCACCGTCGCGGTGCGCGCGCTCCCGATGCCGGCACCTGCCACGCCCCGGAACGGCACGCGACGCACGCTGGCACGCTTGATGCTGTACCTCTCGTGTTCCCTTCCCGCGAGACGTGCCATGAGCCTGTTCCAGAATCCGTTCCAAGCCGAATCCCGACTGACCTGCGCCTGCGGCCGCCATGCCTCGGCCGCCGAGCACGACGCCGCCGCACGCGACGCGGAACGCCTTTCCGGCCGCGCGCTGGAGACGGCCGTCATGAAGGCGCTGTTCCCGAAGGACGCCGAGCGCCGCCGCTTCCTGCGCGCGGTGGGGTCGAACGCGGCGATGGCGGCCATCGCCAGCGTCTTCCCGCTGGGCGCCCTGAACGCCATGGCGCAGGAGAAGGGCAAGGTCGAGAAGAAGGACCTCAAGGTCGGTTTCATCCCGATCACCTGCGCCACCCCGCTCATCATGTCCTCGCCGCTCGGCTTCTACGAGAAGCAGGGGCTCAACGTGACGCTGGTGAAGACGGCCGGCTGGGCG
>CAZOIB010000289.1:0-2937 GCA_964579785.1 uncultured Lysobacter sp.
ACCTCCGGCCGCCCCCGCACGGTGTCGGGAACGTTCGCCTTGCCGCGGATTTTATCCCGGATGCGGCCGCGATACCGGTCGATCTCGTTCAGGCGCACCTGCGTGGCCGCTTCAGCGGCCGCTTTCGCCTGCGCGTCGGCCGCGGCCTTGGCATCCGCGGCCGCCTTGGCCTCGCGCTTCTTCTTGTCGGCCTCGTCGGCCTCGCGCTTCTTGCGCAGGTCCTCCTCCTTCTTCGCCTTTTCGAGGCGTTCGCGCTTGTCGCGCTCGAGCTTCTCGCGGGCTTCCTGCTCCTTCTTCTCGCGCACCTTCTTCTCGCGCTCCTTGCGTTCGGCGATCTCCGGATCGGGCTTGGGCGGCACCGGCTTGGGTTCGGCCTTGGGCGGCGTCGGGACGGGTTTCGGCGGTTCCGGCGCGGGCGGTTCCGGCTTCGGCGGCTCCGGGGCCGGCTCCGGCTTGACTGGCTCGGGCTCCGGCTCGACCTTCGGCGGGGCGGTGGCCGGGCCGGGCGGCAGTTTGTCCCAGAGCTCCGCCTGCAGGGGCGGCGTCGGACTGCTCTGCCAGGAGACCCCGAAGACGATCAGCGCGAAGAATGCCGCGTGCACGGCAAGCGCCAGGATGACCGAGCGGACCCTGCCCGGCTGGCGGGGGCCGGCGCTGGCGCCAGTCGTCTCCTTCACGGATGCGCCTAGGGCGCGGGGCGCGCGAGAAGGCCCACGCGCTTCACCTGCCCCTGCTGGAGGATGTCCATCACCTTGAGGACCTCCTCGTAGCGGACGTTGCGGTCGCCCGCGATCACCACGGCCTGGCCGGCGTTGTCCTTCTGGGCGCGGCGCACGATCTCCAGGAGCTGCGGGCGCTTCACCTGCAGTTCCTCGCCGGAGCGCGAACGGTCGACGACGGCCAGCTCGCCGTTGGCGCGCACGCGCACCTCCAGCGGCGCCACGGCGGGGTCGAGCTTGGCGCCCACCTGCGGCAGGTCGATCTGGCCCGGATTGATCAGCGGGGCGGCGACCATGAAGATGATGAGCAGCACCAGCATCACGTCGATGTAGGGGACGACGTTGATCTCGCTCATCGCGCGGCGGCGGCGCATCTCAACGCTCCGGCTGGTGGGCCTGGCGCTGCAGGATGTTGGAGAGCTCCTCCATGAAGCTCTCGTAGCGGCCCGCCAGGCGGTCGATGTCGTGGGCGAAGCGGTTGTACGCGATCACCGCGGGAATCGCGGCGAAGAGGCCGATGGCGGTGGCGACCAGCGCCTCGGCGATGCCCGGCGCCACCTGCGCGAGGGTGGCCTGGGCCACGTTCGAGAGGCCGCGGAAGGCGTTCATGATTCCCCACACCGTGCCGAAGAGCCCGATGTACGGGCTGACCGAGCCCACCGTCGCCAGGAACGACAGGTGCGATTCGAGGGTGTCGATCTCGCGCTGCAGCGTCGCCTTCATCGCCCGGCGCGTGCCGTCCATGAGCGCGGTCACGTCGGCGCCGGCGCGGCCCTTCAACTTCAGGTACTCCTTGAAGCCGGACTCGAAGATGCGCTCCATGCCCGCCGCGACGTAGCGCCCGCCGGCCGCGCGCTGGTAGAGGCCCACCAGGTCGGAGCCGCCCCAGAACTCGCGCTCGAAGGCCTCCGCCTGGTTCAACGCGCGGCGCAGCGTGAAGATCTTCATGAAGATGTAGGTCCAGGAGAAGAGCGAGGCGAGGACCAGCACCGCCATCACCACCTTCACGACGATGCTCGCGTTGATGATCATCGCGAGGATGGTGAGGTCGTGGCTTACGATCATGCTTTCCTCGACTTTCCTAGAGGGAGGCCTGCATCTTGCGACGCAGCGCCTCGGGAATCTCGGCGGGCTTGAAATGTTCCCCGGTCACGCACGCCACCGTGATCTTCGCGCGCAACAGCAGTTCGTCCTCGCGGCGGATCTCCTGGGCGAAGACGCAGCGCACCTTGCCCAGCGACTCGAGCTGCACGCTCACGGCCAGGTGGTCGTCGAGGCGCGCCGACTTGAGGAAATCCACGACCGCCTGCGTGACCACGAAGACGATGCGATGCGTGCGCGCCAGCGCCTGGTGGTCGAAGCCCAGGTGGCGCAGCCACTCGGTTCGCGCCCGTTCGAGGAATTTCAAGTACTCGGCGTGGTAAACCACGCCGCCGGCGTCCGTGTTCTCGAAGTACACGCGCACGGGAAACGAGTAGAGGAAGAGCTCCGGCTGCAGGCGGGGCTTCACCGCGATCTTGCTCACCCGAAGAGCCCTCCGCCGGCCACCGGCCCCCCCGGCAGCCCGAAGTGCTGGTAGGTGAGCGCCGTGGCCATGCGCCCGCGCGGCGTCCGCTGCAGGTAGCCCTGCTGGATGAGGAAGGGCTCGAGCACGTCCTCGATGGTGTCGCGCTCCTCCCCGATGGCCGCCGCCAGGTTGTCCACGCCGACCGGCCCGCCGCCGAACTTCTCGACGATGGCGAGCAGGAGCTTCCTGTCCTGGAGGTCCAGCCCGATCACGTCGACGTCGAGCATGCGCAGCGCGAGGTCGGCGATCTCCGCGGTGACGCGGCCCTCGTACTTCACCTCGGCGAAGTCGCGCACGCGCCGCAGCAGGCGGTTGGCGATGCGCGGCGTGCCGCGCGAGCGGCGCGCGATCTCGGTCGCCCCTTCGGCCTCGACGGCCATCGCCAGCAGGCCCGAGGAGCGCGTGACGATGCGCGTGAGCTCCTCCGGCGTGTAGAACTCCAGGCGCGCGACGATGCCGAAGCGGTCGCGCAGCGGGTTGGTGAGCATGCCCGCGCGCGTGGTCGCGCCGACCAGCGTGAAGGGCGGCAGGTCCAGCTTCACGCTGCGCGCGGCCGGGCCCTCGCCGATCATGATGTCGATCTGGTAGTCCTCCAGCGCGGGGTAGAGGATCTCCTCGACGACCGGGCTGAGCCGGTGGATCTCGTCGATG
>CAZOIB010000290.1:0-2399 GCA_964579785.1 uncultured Lysobacter sp.
AGGACCATCGCCACGAAGATCGCGATGGCGGCACGCTCGAAGTCGTGGTTCATCCCCTGCACGATGGCGTAGAAGCCCGCGAAGAGGCCCAGCGTCGTGAAGAGGTTGGGCAGCAGGTAGATGCCGCGGCGGCGGATCGGCTCCATCAGCGTGGGACGCGTCTTCAGTCGGTTGGCGTCATCGCTCATGAACGTTCCTCAGGCGGACGGCAGAACGGCCAGCACGGTGCACGTTGCCGAGACCTTGTCGCCGATGGCCACCAACGGCCGCGACCCCGGCGGCAGGTAGACGTCGACGCGCGAACCGAAGCGGATGAAGCCGTAGCGCTGCCCGCGCGCGAGCCGGTCACCCTTGGCGACGTAGCAGAGAATGCGGCGCGCGATGAGGCCCGCCACCTGCACCGAGGTCACGTCCATGCCCGATGCGGTGCGCAGGTGCACGGCGTTGCGCTCGTTGTCGGTGGAAGCCTTGTCGAGGTCGGCATTCACGAACAGGCCCGGGAAGTACCAGACGTTCTCGACCGAGCCATCAACCGGGGAACGGTTCGAGTGCACGTTGAACACGTTCATGAAGACGCTGATCTTCAGCGCCTCGCGTCCGAGGTAGTCGTCGCGCGCCTTGCCCACCTGCACGATGCGGCCGTCGGCGGGCGCCAGGACCAGCCCCTCGCCCGCCGGCACCTCCCGCGGCGGGTCGCGGAAGAACTGCAGGACGAAGACCGCGACGAGCCACAGCGGAGCCGACCACCACCCGCCGAACCAGGTGGCGACGGCCGCCGCCGCGACGGCCCCGGCCAGGAACGGCCAGCCCTCGCGGGCGATGATCGGATGCGGGTAGTTCGCCAAGTGGAGGCGTCAGTTGCGGCTCTGGTCGACCAGCTTGTTCTTGCGGATCCAGGGCATCATCGCGCGCAGCTTCTCGCCGACCTTCTCGATGGGATGCTCGGCGAGCAGCCGGCGGCGCGCCTTGAGGGTGGGCGCACCCGCCTGGTTCTCGAGGATGAAGTCGCGCGCGTAACCGCCCGTCTGGATGTGCGCCAGCGCGTCCTTCATCGCCTGCCTCGCCTCCGGGCCGATCACCTTGGGTCCCGTCAGATACTCGCCGAACTCGGCATTGTTCGAGATCGAGTAGTTCATGTTGGCGATGCCGCCCTCGTAGATGAGGTCGACGATGAGCTTGGTCTCGTGCAGGCACTCGAAGTAGGCCATCTCGGGCGAGTAGCCGGCATCCACCAGCGTCTCGTAGCCCGCCTTGATGAGCTCCACGATGCCGCCGCAGAGCACGGCCTGCTCGCCGAAGAGGTCGGTCTCGGTCTCTTCGCGGAAATTGGTCTCGATCACGCCGCCGCGCGTGCCGCCGATGGCACAGGCGTACGACAGGGCGAGATTCTTGGCCTTGCCCGAGGCGTCCTGGTGCACGGCGATCAACGCCGGCACGCCACCGCCCTGGGTGTAGGTCGAGCGCACGAGGTGGCCGGGCCCCTTGGGCGCGATCATGATCACGTCGAGATCGGCGCGCGGCTGGATCTGCCCGAAGTGGATGTTGAAGCCATGCGCGAAGGCGAGCGCCGCACCCTTCTTGATGTTGGGCGCGATCGCCTCCTTCCACACGGCGGGA
Organism: uncultured Lysobacter sp.; assembly: GCA_964579785.1. Lineage (GTDB taxonomy): Bacteria > Pseudomonadota > Gammaproteobacteria > Burkholderiales > Usitatibacteraceae > FEB-7. Next base: position 1,618 of record CAZOIB010000290.1, read on the forward strand.
TGGTTCTCGTCGGGCAGCAGGATCATCACCAGGTCCGCGCCCTTCACGGCCGCGGCGACGTCCTTCACCTCGAGCTTCGCCTTCTTCGCCTTGTCCCAGGAGGCGCCGTCGGGGCGCAGCCCCACGGTGACCTTGACCCCGGACTCCTTCAGGTTCTGCGCGTGCGCGTGTCCCTGCGAGCCGTAGCCGATGATGGTGACCTTCTTGCCCTTCACCAGGGAGAGGTCCGCGTCCTTGTCGTAGTACACCTTCATGTTCGTATCCTCGATTGAGCGGTGAGTCAGGCCTTGAGAACCCATTCGCCCCGGCCGATGCCCGAGACGCCGGTGCGGACGGTTTCCAGGATCGCGCCCTTGTCGAGCGCCTCCAGGAAGGCATCGAGCTTCTCGGTCGTTCCGGTGAGCTCGATGGTGTAGGACTTGTCGGTCACGTCGATGATGCGGCCGCGGAAGATGTCGGCCGTGCGCTTCATCTCCTCGCGCTCCTTGCCCCCGGCGCGCACCTTCACCAGCATCAGCTCGCGCTCGATGTGGCGGCCCTCGCAGAGATCGACGACCTTCACCACGTCGACCAGCTTGTTCAGCTGCTTGGTGATCTGCTCGACGATCTCGTCCGAGCCGGTGGTGACGATGGTCATGCGCGACATCGTCGCGTCCTCGGTGGGGGCGACGGTGAGCGACTCGATGTTGTAGCCGCGGGCGGAAAAGAGGCCGGCGACGCGCGAGAGCGCGCCTGCTTCGTTTTCGACGAGGATGGAGAGGATATGGCGCATGGCGGGCGGG
>CAZOIB010000291.1:0-15127 GCA_964579785.1 uncultured Lysobacter sp.
TCGAGGATGGCCTGCACCAGGTAGCGCGGACGCTCGCGCACCTGCTGGTAGATGCGCCCGACGTACTCGCCGACGAGCCCCAGCCCGAAGAGGAGGACGCCGATGAGGAAGAAGGCGAGGATGTCCCGGTCCCAGATCACCAGCAGCCCGTCGCCCTCGCCGGCGACGATGCGCTTCAGGATCACCACGCAGTAGGTCACCAGCGCCACGATGGACACGCTGATGCCGAAGAGCGAGAAGAGCTGCAGCGGCACCACGGAGAAGCCGGTGACCAGGTCGAAGTTGAGGCGGATCAGCTTGTAGAGGGAGTACTTGGATGCGCCCGCGGCCCGCTCCTCGTGCTCCACCTCGACCTCGGCGGGGTTGTGCGCGAACGAGTAGGCGAGCGCCGGGATATAGGTGCTCACCTCGCGCGAGGAACCGATGGCCTCGACGATGGTGCGGTCGTAGGCGCGCAGCATGCAGCCCTGATCCGTCATGCGGATGTGGGTGATGCGCTCGCGCAGGCGGTTCATCGCCTTCGACGCCCAGCGTCGCCAGGCCGCATCCTGGCGCCGGCGGCGGATCGAGCCCACATAGTCGTGCCCCTCGTCCATCTTCGCGAGGAGCGCGCCGATTTCCTCGGGGGGGTTCTGCAGGTCCGCGTCCAGCGTCACGACGCGCTCGCCGCGGCAATTCTCGAAGCCGGCCATGATCGCCATGTGCTGGCCGAAGTTGCCCTTGAACAGCACGACCCGCGTCACGTCCGGCCGCTTCTGGAACTGCTCGCGCAGGAGCGCGGCGGACTTGTCGCGGCTGCCGTCGTTCACGAACACGACCTCGTAGGATCGCCCCAGTGCATCGAGGGCAGCATACAGCCGCGCGAAAAGCGCAGGCAGCACTTCCTCCTCGTTGTACACCGGGATGACGACGGATACCTGTGGGGCGGCCATGGGTCAGCGCATGTTTCCCAGCACCGAGGCGCGGCTGTCGGCCATCTTCTTGATGAAGTTGGTCATCAGGTCGAATGCCTCGTTGCGCTTGTTGGTGAGCGACTGCATGCGCAGCATGTCCATCTGCTGCGAGCCGTTCAGGGAGTCGACCTTGCCCTTGAGATCCTCGGTCCACTTGTCGAACGTGGCCTGCCTGGCGGAGGGAACGCCGGGGTTGCCGACCTCCTTCACGGCGTCGGCCCCGGTGGGCATGGTGAGGCCCGCGGCCTTGAGGGACGCGTGCAGGTCCTGCGCGGCCTTCCGGTCCTTGCCGAGGGCGCCCCAGGCAGCGGGGTCGCCGGGGCGATTCGCCTTGAGTTCCGTCAGCAGCCGGTTCAGTTTCGCGATCTCGTCGTTGCGCTTCTGGATCGCGTCCATCTGCCCTTGAGCTGGCCTTCCAGCAGGTTCGCCCGCTGCGACTGCACCGCCATCATGGCGGTCTCGAGGTCCATGCCGGAGATGTTGACGGCGGTGACGCCGCCGATGCCGCTCGCGTTCGTGCCACTCGCGGCGAGAGTGGCGGCGGCCTGCTTCACCTCGGCGGGAACCGGTGGGGCGGGCGCGGCCATCTTGGCGCCCGGCGCCGGCGCGGCCACCGACTTGGCCACGGGAGGCGCGGCGGTCGACTTGGCTTTGGCTGCGGCGGGGGCGGATTTCGCCTTTGGTGCCGCTGCGGTCATCTGCCGGACCTGGTTCACGCAGGCGTCCTGTTGCGGCGATGCCGCGGGGAGCTTCAGGCACTCCATCATCTTCGCGTAGGCCGCGTCGGAGGCGCTGGCGAACGGCGACAGCGCAAGGGTCGCGAGAGCGACGCCATGGGCCATGCGGATGCGGTTCTTCATGGTCTTCCTCGGCATTGGGTTCAGTGGGCCGTGCGGATGAGGCGCCGGAGCGCCTCGCAAACCCTGGCGACGTCGTCCTCCGTCATCTCGACGAAGAGCGGCAGCGTCAGGGTCTCGCGGGCGATGCGCTCCGACACCGGGAACTGGCCGGCGCGGAAACCCCGGTTGCGGTAGTGGCTGGTGAGATGGATGGCCTCGTACGAGATGCCGGTGCCGATGCCCTGCGCGTGCAGGGCCTCCATCAGCGCCCTGCGCGTGAGCGGCATCTCGGCGAGCGGCAGCAGCACGGTGAACATGTTCCAGCTGTGCCCGGGGTTCACGCGCGGGGGCAGCCGGTCGGGAGTGAGCAGGTCGTCACCGGCGAGGCACTGGAAGTAGTGCGCCGCCAGGCGTTCGCGCGCCCGGCACCAGTCGTCGAGGTGCGCTAGCTGGGCGAGTCCCAGGCGTGCGGACACGTCGGACAGGTTGTACTTGCCGCCGGCAACGGTGACGTCGCGAGTGCCGTCGGGCAGGCGCGCGATGCCGTGGAAGCGCAGCCGCTCCACCGCCTGTGCCTCGGCCGCGTCGTTCACCACGAGGGCGCCGCCTTCGATGGTCGTCAGGTTCTTGTTGGGGTGGAAGCTGAAGGAGACGAGGTCGCCGCTGGCGCCCACCGGCTTGCCGCCGGCACGCGAACCGATCGCGAGCGCCGCATCCTCGACAATGCGCACGCCATGCTTCGCGCGGAAAGCCGCCAATGCCGAGGGATCCAACGGCGCGTTGTAGTGCACGGGCAACAGGGCCTTCGTCCGCGCCGTCACGGCGGCCGCCGCCTGCCGGAGGTCGAGGTTGCGCGTGCCGAGATCCACGTCGACGAAGACGGTCGTGGCCCCCACGCGCTCGATCACGTTGGCCGAGGCGAAGAAGCTCTGCGCAGGCGTGATCACCTCGTCGCCCGGCCCGATGCCCAGGAGTTCGAGCGCCACCTCCATGGCCCCGGTCGCGGAAGTGAAGGTGCGCACCGGGCGGCCGTCGACGTAGCCCGAGAGCGCGCCTTCGAAAGCCTGCACCTGCGGGCCGCTCGCGATCCAGCGGCTGCGCAGCGTGTCGCCGACCGCCGCGATCATGTCCTCGTCGATCACCGGGCGGGCGAAGGGGAGGTAAGTCGCGCTCACGAGCGCGCCACCAGCCAGACGCCGACGATGATGAAGCCGATGCCGACGAGCTTCTGCGCGCCCAGCGATTCGCCGAAGAGGAACCAGGCGGCCGCCGCGTTGACGATGTAGCCGATCGACAGCATGGGGTAGGCGACCGACACCGGCACGCGCGAGAGCGCGAGTATCCACAGGACGACGCTCACCGCGTAGCAGGCGAGGCCGCCGAGCACGAAGGGGCTCGCCGCGATCTTCATGCCGACCGGGACGATGTTCGCGACCGCGAAGTCGAAGGTCCCGATGCGGTTGGTGCCGGCCTTGAGCAGCAGCTGCGCGGCGGCGTTGAGCAGCACGCCCGCGAGCACGAGGGAAAAGGCTGCGGCGTTCACGGCTTGCGGACGAGGACGCGGCGCTCGTCGCGGTGCAGGGGGGTCATCGCGAGGCCCTGGCGGGCCAGCTCCTCGAGGGTATCGGGATGGATTATAGCCATCGCCCCCCCGGGCCGCATCCAGTCGCGCCCGAATTCCTCCAGCGTCGGGATGGCGAACCCCGGCTCCTTGTCGAGACCGTGGGAAAACTCGTCGCGATAGTCGACCAGGGTGACGGTGCGGCCGAGATAGAAGGGGATGGTCTGGTCGTAGTAGCGCACGGAATACACCCGCGTTCCCGGGGCGAGGTGGGGCTTCATCGCCGCGGCGACCGCCCGTCCCGACTGGCGCGGCGCGAGCCTTTCGTAGCCGTCCTCGACGAAATCGATGAAGAGCAGGGAGCCGGCCACGATGATCGCGAGTCCCGACCACTTGCCTCCCGCGCGCAGCCGGAGCGCCCCGGCGGCCAGCGCGACGGCCACGAAGGCGAGACCCGCGACGATCCACGGACGTGCTGCGCCATAGAGCTCCCGGGTCCAGGCGCTTTTTGCACGCTCCGGCATGCCCCAGGCCGCGGCCACGGCGACCACGAGCAGGGGGACGAGAAGGATGACCGGCTTCCACAGGCGCTCGGGAGGCGTGCGCGCGATCCAGTCGCCGAGGACGAGTGCGAGGACCGGGAAGACCGGCAGGATGTAGGCCGGCAGCTTCGACCCCGAGGCGCTGAAGAAGAGCACCACGAATGCCGACCAGAGCAGCGCGAAGCGGCGCCAGGCGAACGCCGCGGAGTCGGCCTCGCGTCGCCAGCCCTCGATCGCCGCCTGGACCAGCGTCAGCATCCAGGGCAGGAATCCGACGAAGAGGATCGGCCAGAAGAACCACCAGGGCTCCTCGCGCCGGTGCGTCCTGGTCAGGAAGCGCTCGAAGTGCTCGTGCACGAAGAAGAAGTGCGGGAAGTCCGGGTTCGCTCGCGACACCAGCACGAACCACGGCGCGGCGATCGCGAGGAAGAGGGCCGCGCCACGCACCCACTCGAGCCTGGCGAGGAGCCGCCAGTCGCGGCTCGCGAGGCAGTGAAGGAAGATCGCCGCGGCCGGAAAGACGATGCCGATGAGCCCCTTGGACAGCACGGCGAGCGCCATCCCGGCCCACGCGACCAGCATCCAGCGCTTCCGTGCCGCCTCCTCGCCGGTCATGGCGAGGAGAAAGGCGCAGACCGCCAGCGTGGTCCAGGCGGTAAGACCCATGTCGAGAGTGACCACCCCGCCCATGCCGAGGAAATAGGGGCTGGAGAGGAGGGCGCCGATCGCCACCAGCGCCGTATCCGTGCCGGCCAGGCGCCTTGCGGTGAAGCCGACGGCGAGAATCGCGAGCAGTCCGCTCAGGGCCGTGTAGAGGCGCGCCGTGAACTCGCTTTCGCCGAGCACGGTGAATGCGGCGGCACTCGCCCAGTACTGCAAGGGCGGCTTCTCGAAGTACTTGATCCCGTTCAGGCGCGGCGTGACCCAGTCGCCGCTCGCCGCCATCTCGCGCGAGATCTCCGAGTAGCGCCCCTCGTCGGGGTTGGCGAGCGGGCGCTGCATGTTGTCGATGCCGACGGCGAGCGCCAGCACGGCCAGCAGCGCGATCGCGATCCGGCGTCCGGTCACGGGCCGGCCTTCGCGTCCAGCAGGACGATCACCGCGCCGCTGCCGCCATGGGCCGGCGGCGGCTCGCAAAAGGCGAGAACCTCCGACTTGCGGGTGAGGAGCTTCCTGATGCGGCCCTTGAGCACCGGCTCGCGGTTCACCGAGCCGTGGCCCTTGCCGTGGATGATGCGCAGGCACCGCAGCCCCCGGCGCACGCTCGCCGCGAGGAAGCGCGCGGTTTCCAACGCCGCCTCGTCGCCGGTGTAGCCGTGCAGGTCCAGCTCATCCTGCACGACCCAGTGCACGCGCCGGAGCTTCCGCAGGACGTCCCGCGGCAGCCCCGGCCGCAGGTAGGCATGGTCTTCCTCGATCTCGATGTCGTCCGTGCCGCCGGCAAGGCGGGCGAGTTCATCCAGCACGGCGCGCTCGTCCTCGAGACGCTGCACGGGGACGGGCGGCGGCGGCACGCGGGGGTGCGCGACGCGGTCGCTGGGACGGGCCGGCGCGACGTCGCGCATCTCGCGGCGGAACAGTTCGGCGTCGTCGTCCGCCGGCACCCGCCCCGGGCGGGCCGGCTTCAAGACGCGAGGCTCTCCAGGTACCTGTCGGCATCGAGCGCGGCCATGCACCCGGTGGCGGCGCTGGTGACGGCCTGGCGGTAGACGTGGTCCTGGACGTCGCCCGCGGCGAACACGCCGGGAATGCTGGTGGCGGTCGCGTTGCCCTCGAGTCCGGTGCGCGTGACGATATAGCCGCCCTTCATGTCGAGCTGTCCCTCGAAGAGGTCGGTGTTCGGCTTGTGGCCGATGGCGATGAAGCAGCCGGTGAGCTTCAGGTCGCGCTTGGCGCCATCGACGGTCGACTGGATGCGCACGCCGGTGACGCCGCTCTTGTCGCCGAGGACTTCGTCGAGCGTGTGGTTCCAGGCGATGGCGACCTTGCCCTCCTTCTCCTTGGCGAAGAGCTTGTCCTGGAGGATCTTCTCCGAGCGGAACTTGTCGCGGCGGTGGATCACCGTGACGTGGCGCGCGATGTTGGAGAGATAGAGCGCCTCCTCGACCGCGGTGTTGCCGCCGCCGACCACGCAGACGTCCTGGCCCTTGTAGAAGAAGCCGTCGCAGGTGGCGCACCCGGACACGCCCTTGCCCATGAACGCCTGCTCCGAAGGCAGGCCGAGGTACATGGCGGAGGCGCCCGTGGCGATGATGAGCGCGTCGCACGTATAGGTGCCGGAATCGCCGACGAGCGTGATGGGCTTGTCGGTGAGCTTCGCGGTGTGGATGTGATCGAAGAGGATTTCCGTCTCGAAGCGCTCGGCGTGCTTCTGGAAGCGCTCCATCAGCTCCGGGCCCTGCACGCCGGCATGGTCCGCCGGCCAGTTGTCCACGTCCGTCGTGGTCATGAGCTGGCCACCCTGCGCGAGGCCGGTGATCAGGACGGGCTTCAGGTTGGCGCGGGCCGCGTAGACGGCGGCGGTATAGCCGGCGGGGCCGGAACCGAGGATGAGGAGTCGGCTGTGGCGGGTGGACATGGCGGTGGGGGAGGTAGCGGCGCCGGATCGGCGGCAGGAGGTGATGATTATCCCACTGCCACCTCTGTTGCGATTAAACAATTGACAGACAAGGCGTTTTGGCTATATTCGGACGATGTCCGCACCGACCCGCCCTGCCGCTGCCGGCGAGCGCACCGTCGCGCTCAAGGCCGTTCCCCTCTTCACCCTGCTGAACGACGGGGAACTGGAGCTGATGCGCTCGCTCGCGGTCGAGAAAAGCTTTCCGAAGCAGGCCGTCGTCCTGACCGAGGGCGAGATCGGCGACTCGCTGTACATGGTGGAGTCGGGCCGCGTGAAGGTCTTCATCGGCGACGAGGACGGGCGCGAGCTGATCCTGAAGATCCTCGGCCACGGGCATTGCTTCGGGGAGATGTCGCTGGTCGACCAGCAGCCGCGCTCGGCGTCGGTGACGACACTCGAGCCGTCGACTTTCCTCATCCTCTCGCACAGCGCCTTCGAGCAGTGCCTCGAGCGCGCCCCGCGCATCGCCAGCATGGTGCTGCGCGTGCTGGCGCAGCGCGTGCGCGAGGCGGACCGCAAGATCGGCACCCTCGCGCTGATGGACGTCTACGGGCGCGTGGCCAGCACGCTCCTGGAACTCGCCACCGACGAGGGCGGCAAGTTGGTGGTGAACCAGAAGCTCTCGCAGCAGGATCTCGCCAACATGGTCGGCGCCTCGCGCGAGATGGTGAACCGCATCCTCAAGGACCTTTCCGACCGCGGCTTCATCGCCGTGGAGTCGAAGTCGATCACGATTATCAATCGGGAGCTTCCGCCCTCCCTGTAGCACTCTATAATCGGCCATCACGAGCTCCGAGCCGATGGCCGCCCCTCCCGCGAACAGCGTCACCCCGAACCCCCGCCTTGCCCGCGTGCTGCGCGAGGCGGGCTGGATCCTGCTTCTGGCGGGCGGCATCTACCTGGCCCTTGCGCTGGGCACTTTCGACAAGGGGGATCCGGGGCCCTTCTACAGCGGCACCTCGGCGCCCGTCGTCAACCGGGCCGGCCGGGTCGGAGCCTGGATTGCCAACCTGCTGCTCAACGTCTTCGGCTACTCGGCCTGGTGGTGGGTGGTGCTCGCCGCGTGGGGCATCCTGCGGCTGTTTCGCCGCGTGGAGGAGTGGGATTTCCTCGACCGGCGCTCGCTCGCGGTCTCCCTCGCCGGTTTCGTCCTGCTGCTTGCCGCCAGCAGTGCCCTCGAGGCGTTGCGCCTGCACAGCCTGAAGGCCGGCCTGCCCGACCAGGCGGGAGGAGCGGCCGGCGCGTTCCTCGCGGGGCCGGCGGCCTCGGGGCTGGGCTTCACCGGCGCGACGCTGGTCCTCATCGCCACGCTCGCCGCGGCGTTCAGCGTCTTCTCCGGCCTGTCGTGGATACGCCTCGCGGAACGGGTCGGCGCCGCGGTCGAGTGGGCGGCCGGCGCCGTGCGCGCGCGCCTCGAGGCGCGGCGCGACCGCGAGGCCGGGCAGGCGGCGGCCCAGGAGCGCGAGGTCAAGGTCGAGGTGGCCAAGAAGATCTTCGAGGAGCACGAGCCGATCCGGATCGAGGTGCCGGAGGTGGTGATCGCGAAGAGCGAGCGGGTGGCGAAGGAAAAGCAGGTGCCGCTCTTCGCCGACCTGCCGGACTCGCCGCTGCCGCCGATCGCGATCCTCGACCCGGCGGACAGTCACGTCGAGCGCCCGACCCAGGAAACGCTCGAGTACACCTCGCGCCTGATCGAAAGGAAGCTCCTCGACTTCAACGTGCAGGTGAAGGTCGTGGCGACCTACCCCGGCCCGGTCATCACGCGCTACGAGGTGGAACCGGCCGTGGGGGTCAAGGGTGCGCAGGTGGTGAACCTGGCGCGCGACCTCGCGCGCGCTCTCTCGGTGACCTCGATCCGCGTGGTCGAGACGATCCCGGGCACCTCGTGCATGGGACTCGAGATTCCCAATGCCAAGCGCGAGATCGTGCGCCTCTCCGAGATCATCGGCTCGCAGGCCTATGCCGACATGCATTCGCACCTCACCATGGCCATGGGCAAGGACATCACCGGCAAGCCCGTGGTCGCCGACCTCGCTCGCATGCCGCACCTTCTCGTGGCGGGCACCACCGGCTCGGGCAAGTCGGTGGCGATCAACGCGATGATCCTGTCGCTCGTCTACAAGTCCCCGGCTTCCGACGTGCGCCTGATCATGGTCGACCCGAAGATGCTCGAGCTTTCCGTCTACGAGGGCATCCCGCACCTCCTCGCACCCGTGGTCACCGACATGCGCCAGGCCGCCGCGGCGCTGCACTGGTGCGTGGTCGAGATGGACCGCCGCTACAAGCTCATGTCGACCGTGTCGGTGCGGAACCTCGCGGGCTACAACCACAAGATCCGCGAGGCGGTCGAGAAGAAGCAGCCGCTGAAGCATCCGTTCTCGCTCACTCCCGAAAACCCCGAGGACCTCGAGGAGCTGCCGTTCATCGTCGTGGTGATCGACGAGCTGGCGGACCTCATGATGGTCGCGGGCAAGAAGGTCGAGGAACTGATCGCGCGCCTCGCGCAGAAATCGCGCGCCTCGGGCATCCATCTCATCCTCGCCACCCAGCGCCCGTCGGTGGACGTGATCACCGGGCTCATCAAGGCCAACGTGCCCACGCGCGTGGCCTTCCAGGTCTCCTCCAAGGTCGACTCGCGCACCATCCTCGACCAGCAGGGCGCGGAGAGCCTGCTCGGCCAGGGCGACATGCTCTACCTGCCCCCGGGCAGCGGGCACCCGCAGCGCGTGCATGGCGCCTACGTGTCGGACACGGAAGTGCAGCGCGTGGTCGAACACCTGAAGAAGCAGGGCGCCGCGCAGTACATCGAGGGGATCCTCGACGACCCGGAACTCGCCGACTCCGAAGCGGGCGGCGGCGAGGCCCAGGGTGGGGAGGCCGATCCGCTCTACGACCAGGCCGTGCAGATCGTGCTGCAGAACCGGCGCGCCTCGATCTCGCTGGTGCAGCGGCACCTGCGCATCGGCTACAACCGCGCCGCGCGGCTCATCGAGGACATGGAGCGCGCCGGCCTCGTCTCGTCGATGGCGTCCAACGGCAACCGCGAAATCCTCGCTCCCACGAGGGCGGAGAAGTGAGCCTGCGCAGCGTCGTGCTGGCGGCCGTGGCCGCGGCGGTGCCGCTTGCCGCGACGGCGGGAGCCGTCGATGCCTTCCTCGCCTTCACGGCCAATTCGCGCACCGCCACCGCCCGTTTCGAGCAGCAGGTGTTCGACCGTTCCGGGAAGGTCGTGGACAGCTCCTCGGGGGCGTTCGCGTTCTCGCGTCCCGGCAAGTTCCGCTGGGCCTACGACAAGCCGGTGCGCACCCTCATCGTCGCCGACGGCGTGCAGCTCTGGATCCACGACGAGGACCTGAACCAGGTCACCGTGAAGCGCATGGACCGGGCGCTATCCGCCACGCCCGCCGCGCTGCTCGCCGGGCAGGCCGACGTGACGGCGATGTTCACGCTGCGCGAAGCGGGGCCCGCCGACGGGTTCGACTGGCTGGAGGCCCTGCCGCGCGAAAGCGACACCGGCTTCGAGCGCGTGCGCATCGGCATGAAGGGCGGCGTTCCGGGCGCCATGGAGTTGCAGGATGCGCTGGGCGGGCGCACCACGCTGCGCTTCCCGGAGTTCCGCCTCAACGCGCGTGTCGAGGCGCAGGTGTTCCGCTTCGTGCCGCCTCCGGGCGCGGACGTCCTCGACGAGTCACCGGCACGCAAGTGAGCACGGCCGGCGACCTCTTCACCGCCGCGGGCGAGGTCAACGTGCCGCTCGCGGAGAGGATGCGCCCCCGGCGCGTCGAGGACGTGGTCGGGCAACGCCACCTGCTCGGGGAGGGAAGGCCGCTTGCCGTGGCGCTCGCCTCGGGCAAGCCGCATTCGATGATCCTCTGGGGGCCGCCCGGCACCGGCAAGACCACCATCGCGCGCCTCCTCGCGCAGGCCTTCGGCGCGGAATTCATCGCCATCTCCGCGGTCCTCGCCGGCGTGAAGGAGATCCGCGAGGCGGTGGAGCGCGCGCGGCTGGCACGGGATGCGCACGGGCGCGCGACCATCCTCTTCGTCGACGAGGTGCATCGCTTCAACAAGTCGCAGCAGGACGCCTTCCTGCCGCACGTCGAGAGCGGGCTCTTCACCTTCATCGGTGCCACCACGGAAAACCCGTCCTTCGAGGTGAACGGGGCGCTGTTGTCGCGCGCGCAGGTCTACGTGCTGGAAAGCCTCCGCACGGAGGATCTCGACCGCCTCGTGGCGCGCGGCTTCGAGGCCGAGGCGATCGACGTGACCGAGGAGGCAAGGAAGCGCATCGCGGAGTTCGCCGACGGGGACGGGCGGCGCGCGCTGAACCTGGTCGAGCAGGTCGCGAGTGCCGCGCGCGCCGGCGCTAGGCGCGGGGCGGACGTGGAGTTCGTCGACGGCGTGGTGACGCGCGCGGGCCGGCGCTTCGACAAGGGCGGCGAGAACTTCTACGACCAGATCTCGGCGCTGCACAAGTCGGTGCGCGGCAGCGACCCGGATGCGGCGCTCTACTGGATGGTGCGCATGCTCGACGGCGGCGCCGATCCGCGCTATCTCGCGCGGCGCATGATCCGCATGGCCACCGAGGACGTCGGTCTCGCCGACCCGCGCGCGCTCGAGATCGCCATGCGCGCCGCGGAGGTCTACGAGCGGCTGGGCTCGCCCGAGGGCGAGCTCGCGCTGGCGGAATGCATCCTCTATCTCGCGGTCGCCCCCAAGTCCAACGCCGTCTACGTGGCCTACAACGCGGCGCGCGCCTTCATCTCGCACGACGAGAGTCGCCCGGTGCCGATGCACCTGCGCAACGCGCCCACGCGCCTCATGAAGGACCTGGGCTACGGCAAGGGCTACCGCTACGCCCACGACGAGGAGGGCGGCTACGCGGCCGGCGAGAGCTACCTTCCGGATGGCATGCAGGCGCCGGGCTGGTACGAGCCCACCGACCGCGGCCTGGAGGCGAAGATCCGCGAGAAGCTCGCCTTCCTGCGTCGCCGCGACGGGGAAAGCGGCAGCGGCAAGCCGTGAATCGGAAAGCGCTCCGAATATAATCGCGGTTTGACCTGATCGACGGACTCCGATGCTCGACATCCAGCTTCTACGCAAAGACCTTCCCGCCGTCGTGGCGGGCCTCGCGCGCCGTGGCGTCGTGTTCGATGAAGCGGGCTTCCGGGCCCTCGAGGACGAGCGCAAGGGGCTGCAGACGCGCACCGAGGAGCTGCAGGCGAAGCGCAACGCGCTCTCGAAGCAGGTCGGCATCCTCAAGGGCAAGGGGGAGGATGCGGGCGCGGTGCTCGCCGAAGTGGGCGGCCTCGGCGAGGAGTTGAAGGCCAACGAGACGGCGCTCGCGGCCCTGCAGGAGAGGCTCGGCGCATTCCTGCGCACCATCCCCAACATCCCGCGGCCGGAAGTGGCCTTCGGGACGTCGGCCGAGCAGAACGTCGAGGTCCGCCGCTGGGGAGAGCCGCGCACGTTCGATTTCCCGGCGAAGGACCATGTCGACGTGGGAGCGGGGCTCGGGATGCTCGACTTCGACACCGCCGCCAAGCTCGCCGGCGCGCGCTTCTCCGTGCTGCGGGGAAGCCTCGCGCGCCTGCACCGGGCGCTGGCGCAGTTCATGCTCGACACGCACACCCGCGAGCATGGCTACACCGAGGTCTACGTGCCCTACCTGGTGACGGGCGAGTGCGCCGATGGCGTCTCCAGCCTCGCCAAGTTCAGGGAGGACCTCTTCAAGCTCGAGGGCCGCGACCTCTATCTCATTCCCACCGCCGAGTATCCGGTGACGAATTTCGTGCGCGACATGCTGCTCGAGGCGAAGGACCTGCCGCTCCGATTCGTGTGCCACAGCCCGTGCTTCCGCTCCGAGGCGGGCAGCTACGGCAAGGACACGCGCGGGATGATCCGCCAGCACCAGTTCGACAAGGTGGAGATCCTGCAGATGGTGCACCCGGAGAAGTCGGCCGAAGCGCACGAGGAACTCACCCGGCACGCGGAGACGATCCTCGAGAAACTGGGATTGCCCTACCGCACGATGATGCTCTGCACCGGCGACCTCGGTTTCGCGAGCGCCATGACCTACGACCTCGAAGTGTGGCTCCCCGGCCAGAACGCCTATCGCGAGATCTCCTCGTGCTCCAACTACGAGGCGTTCCAGGCGCGCCGCATGCAGGCGCGCTACAAGGGTGGCGACAAGGGACGACCGGAACCGGTGCACACGTTGAACGGCTCCGGGCTCGCGGTCGGGCGCACGCTCGTGGCCATCCTCGAGAACTGCCAGCAGGCCGATGGAACGGTCGCCGTGCCCGAGGCGCTGCTGCCGTACATGGGTGGCATCGACCGGCTGATGGCCGGCCCGTACCCCGGTCCGGTCGCTTCTTGAGCACCCGCATCGTCGTCGTCCGCCACGGCGAGACGCAATGGAACCGGGCCGCGCGCATCCAGGGCCACCAGGACAGTCCGCTCACGGCGACCGGTGAGGCGCAGGCATCGGCCATCGCCGCACGCCTGGCCGCGGAGAAATTCGACCGCCTCGTCTCCAGCGACCTCGGTCGCGCCTGGCGCACCGCCGAGGCGATCGCGGCGCGCACCGGCAACCGCATCGTCGCCGATGCCCGATTCCGCGAACGCAACTACGGCGTCGCCGAGGGCCTCACCCATGCCGAGATCGCGGCCCGCTACCCGGAGGTGTTCGCGCGCGTGCGCGATGCCGATCCGGACTTCGTGGTACCCGGCGGCGAGAGCCGCAGGCAGCTCTTCGAGCGCGTGCGCGATGCCTTCGAGGCGCTCGCGCGCGAAGCGCGGGGCGAGAACCTCGCCGTGGTGTGCCATGGCGGCGTGCTCGCGGCGCTCTACCGGCACGTCAACGCGATCGCACTCGCGGCGCAGCACGCCATCCCGATCCCCAACGCCTCCTTCAATGCGCTCGTTTACGACGGCGGACGCTGGCACGTGGAGGCCTGGGGCGACACCGCTCACCTCGCGTCGGCCGAACCCTTCGTCGAGCCCTGAGGCTCCGGCCGCGGGCGCGGCGCGAGTGGCGCTTCGCGTGGCTCCACGCGCGCCAGGATGTCCTGGAAGTTGCGTACGTTGTCCACGAACTGCATGCCTTCGTGGCCGCGCGCGAAGCCGTGCCTGAGCTCCTGGTAGGCCGCCGGATCGGCGAGCCCGGGGAGCGCCAGCTTCACGTCCTGCCACTTGTCCGGCGACAGTCCCTTGCGCTGCGCGAGGATGCGCGCGTCCTCCAGGTGGCCGATGCCGAGGTTGTAGGCGGCCAATGCCAGCCAGGTGCGGTCCGGCTCCGTGATGCGCGGCGGCAGCGCATCGGCGAGGAGCCGGAGGTAGCGCGCGCCGCCGAGGATGCTCTCGCGGGGGTCGAGGCGGTCCCTGACCCGCAGGCGGTCGGCAGTCTCCTCGGTGAGCATCATCAGGCCGCGCACGCCCGTGGGGGAGGTGGCGAGCGGGTTCCAGTGCGACTCCTGGTAGCCGATGGCGGCGATGAGGCGCCAATCGTAGCCGCTGATGCGCTCGGCCTCGAGGAAGTGCGGCCGCAGCCGGGGCAGCAACGTGTTGATGCGCTCGAGCAGCGTGCCGGCGTCGATGGCGCTGATGCGCGCGGCGTGCGCGAAATGGCGGTCGGCCAGGCGCTTGAGCGTTCCGTCCCTGGCGATCCGCGCGAAAAAGCCGCGCATGCGCTCCAGGAGCAGCTTCTGGTCCACGGTGCCGACCCGCCAGGCGTAGTCGAGCGGCTTGCCGACGTCGAACGCGGCGTCGAGCTGCGGAAAGTGCTTGCGCGCGACGGTGAACCGCGCCGAGTCGAGGAGGGCCGCGTCGAATTCGCCGTCGGCCAGGCGCTGCAGCAGCTCCTCGGGCGGCGTGTCGGGCGGCAGGCGCTGCAGCGTGCCGGCCAGCTGCGGCGTGGCGAGCAATTGCCTGGCGAAGGAATCGCCGATCACGCCGGTCCGCTTGCCTGCGAGATCGGCGAGATCGCGCGGCTTCGGCTCCGCCGTGCGCCAGACGAGCTGGATCTGGGCGGTGCGGTACGACGGTCCCCAGGCGGGACCCCACGGCAGGTCGAAGCGGCGCGGCAGGAGGGCTGCCGCCAGGTGCGCCTTCCTCTCCGCGAGCGCCTTCTCCGCCGCCTCGGGGCTCGCGACGACCTCGACCTGCAGCGGCACGTCGAGTTCCTTCGCGAACAGGGCCGCGAGGTCGTACTCGAAGCCCGCGGCATGTCCCTGGGAATCCTCGTACCAGGTGGCGGGGCCGTTGATGGTGACGACGACGAGGGCGCTTCCCGGGCCGGGCGGCGCGACCGGTTTCGTGGCCACTTCGCACCCGCTTGCCAGGAGGGCGAGGATGCCGAGGAGTATCCGCCCGATCATGGCGGCAGTGTAGTGCTGTTTGGGGTCAGGTTCCTCTTCTGCCGAGTTCTCCGATGACCGCTCCATCGACGCGCTTTCGACAAGGGAACCTGACCCCAGACGACGCCCGCATATAATCCGGGTATGCCGAAGATCTACGCCATCGTTCCCGCGGCCGGGCAGGGCACGCGCCTGGGCGATGCGCTCCCCAAGCAGTACCTCGCGCTCGCCGGAAGACCGATGATGTTCCATTCG
>CAZOIB010000292.1:0-1512 GCA_964579785.1 uncultured Lysobacter sp.
GAGCTTCAAGGACAACAAGGTGCGCGTGCTGGTGGCCACCGACATCGCCGCCCGCGGCCTCGACATCGAGGCGCTGCCGCACGTCGTGAACTTCGACATACCCCACGTCCCCGAGGACTACGTCCACCGCATCGGCCGCACCGGCCGTGCCGGCGTCGAAGGCGAGGCGATTTCGCTCGTCTGCGCCGAGGACCGACCGCTGTTCGCCGCGATCGAGGCGCTGATCAAGAAGAAGATCGAGGTGAAGCCGGTCGTGGGCTTCGACGGTTCGCACGCTTCCAGTGCCTCGTCGGCGAGCACCGACGAGGCGCCTCGCGAACGTGGCCGCGGCGGCGGGCGCGGTGGCCAACGCAGTGGCGAAGGCCGCGGCGGCGAACGCGATCGCAAGCCGCGTCCGGAAAGGCGTCCGAGCGAGCGCGCAACGGAACGTCCGGCCGATCGCGCCCCGGACCGCCCGTCCGAACGCCAGGCGGAACGCACGCAGGCGCCCGCTCCCGCCGCAAAGTCGGCCGCCGGCGACATGGACTTCTCCAAGCCCTACGAACCGTCACCGGACGCGAAGCCGGTCGAGCAGCCCGATGAGGCGCCGTCGAGAAAGCGCTCGACGCACTCGGTGCCGGCCCTGTTCCGGCGCAAGGCCGCCTGAGCGCGCAATCGCGGACCGGGCAAACGCAAGCCGAAAGTTCGACCATGCCCGACCCCGCGACGCGCACGATTCGCCGCCAGGATTACGCGCCACCCGCTTACCTGGTCGATCGCGTTGCGCTGGACGTGGATATCGCGCGTCCCTGGGCCACCGTCCGCGCGACGCTGTCGGTGCGCCGCAACCCGGCAGGAGCGGGCGGACCGCTCCTCCTCGATGGCGCCCACCTGGACCTCCTCTCGGTTGCGCTCGACGGGCAGCCGCTGGACGCAGGGCAATACGCCGCCGGTGAACGGCAGCTGAGCATCGCCGCCGTTCCCGAGGCATTCACCCTCGAGACGGTTGCCCGCTTCGACCCCTGGCAGAACACGCGCCTCGAAGGCTTCTACGCGTCGAAGGACGGCCTCTTCTCGCAATGCGAGGCGGAGGGGTTCCGCACGATCACCTACTTCCCCGACCGCCCCGACGTCATGGCCACCTACACGGTGACCCTGCACGCGGCACGCGAAGAGTTTCCGCACCTGCTCGCCAACGGCAACCTCGTCGCCTCCGCGGAGGAAGCGGATGGGCGGCACAGCGCCACCTGGGAGGACCCGTTTCCGAAGCCCTCCTACCTCTTCGCGATGGTCGCGGCCAGGCTCGACCTGCTGGAGGACCACTTCGTCACCCGGTCGGGCAGGAAGGCGCTGCTGCAGGTCTACGTCGAACCCGGCAAGCTCGACCAGGCAGGCTTCGCGATGCAATGCCTCAAGCGCGCCATGCGCTGGGACGAGGAGCGCTTCGGCCTCGAGCTCGATCTCGAGCGCTTCATGATCGTGGCGGTCGGCGACTTCAACATGGGGGCCATGGAGAACAAGGGCCTCAACATC
>CAZOIB010000293.1:0-16109 GCA_964579785.1 uncultured Lysobacter sp.
CCGTCGCATCGATCACCTTGCCGCCGAAGATCCACAGCGACAGCGCGACGAGGACGAGCGCCAGCAGGGTCAGTTCACGCCCGGTGATGGCGCCCATCTTCTTCAGTTCCTCTCCCGCCCAGCGCGGCACTTCCTCGCCACTCTTCACTTCCGGGGGATAGATCCAGTAGGTGATGAGGGGAATGAGGATGAGGAGGAGTATCCCGACCGGTGCGAACGCCATGAACCACTGTGCCCAGGTGATCTCGAGGTTGGCCGTCTTCTTCACCAGCTCGAGGGCGAGCAGGTTCGGCGCCAGCGCCGTGAGGAACATCGAGCTCGTGACGCAGGTTGCGGCGATGGCGACCCACATCAGGTAGGAACCGATGCGGCGCGAGGACGGATCGTTCGGCTTGGAGTCGTAGAGGGCCGGGAGGTTGCGGATCACCGGGTAGATGGTGCCGCCGCTACGCGCCGTGTTGGACGGCGTGAAGGGCGCCAGCAGCGTGTCGGCGATCGTCACGGCATAGCCCAGTGTGAGGGTGCGCTTGCCCATCGCCTTCACCAGCATGAGGGCGATGCGGCGTCCGAGGCCGGTCTTCTCGTAGCCCAGCGCGAACATGAAGGCGCCGAAGATGAGCCACACGGTGCCGTTGGAGAAGCCCGACAGGGCCCACTTCAGCGCCTCGCCCACCGGCTTGAAGCCGGGCTTGGCGAGTTCCGCCGGGGCGAACAGGACATAGGGCGCGAGCACCGCGACCAGCGTCACGCCGATGAGGCCGATGGCGCCGCCCGGCAGCGGCTCCACCATCAGGCCGACGATGACGCCGGCGAAGATGGCGAAGAAGTACCACGCGTGCTGCGGCAGCCCCGCGGGAGCGGGCATGATCGCGAGCGCCAGCGTGACGACGACGGGAAGCAATGCCCGCCAGGGGAAGCCCTCGTGGGGCGACTTTTCGGCGAGCACCTTGGCAGGGGCGGAGCCGGGGGCGACGATGGACATGATCGACATCCTTTCGCGTACGGTCGCGAACACCGCGACCTCTCCCGGAAATTTTCCGCCGCGGCACCCCGGTTTTCTTGACCCTACGCAATGGCGCGCCGGCGTTTGCGCAATTCGTGGGGCTTTCGTCCAATGCAGCCCGCCCTGCGACGAATCAGGTGCGGCCCGCCACGATGTGCGGAATCAGCCACCAGCCGAGCGCAGTGATCACCACGATGCCGGCGAGGTTCAGCACGAACCCGGCGCGCACCATCTGCGGCATGCGGATGAGCCCGGTGCCGAAGACGATCGCGTTGGGAGGGGTCCCCACCGGCATCATGTAGGCGCTGCTCGCCGCGATCGCACACACGATCACCAGCACCTTCGGGTCGAGCCCCAGCGCTGGCGCCATTGCCGCGAGCACCGGCGTCATGGTGGCCACCTGTGCGGTGTTGGAGGTGACTTCGGAAAGGAAGACCGTCATCGCCACCACTGCGAGCAGCAGCGCGAGCGGCGGCAGCACCGCGAGCCCGCGTGTGGCATGGCCGATAAAGGCCGAGACGCCGTTCGCCTCGACAGCCCCCGCGAGGCTCAGGCCTCCGCCGAACAGGATCAGGACGCCCCACGGCATCTTCACCGCCGTTTCCCAGTCCATCGCCCGGACGCCCTTCGCCGAATCGACGGGCAACAGGAACAGGGCGAGTGCGGCCAGCATCGCCACGCCGCTGTCGGTGAGGCCCGCGAGCGGATGGAAGCCGGCGACCGACACGTCGCGCAGCAACCCGCCGAAGATCCACAGGAAGGCGGCACCGCCGAATACCGCGAGCGTCACGCCTTCGCCGCGATTGAGGGGACCGAGCTTCGCATACTCGGCGGCGATCATCTCGCGCCCCCCGGCAACTTCGCCGAAGGAGACCGGGAAGAGAACCTTCGTGAGGATGAACCAGGAGAGCGGCAGGAACACCAGCGTGAACGGCAGGCCGAAGGCCATCCAGTCGAGGAAGGAGATTTCCGTCCCATAGGTCTGCGTGATGAAGCGTGCCGCAATGCCGTTGGGCGGCGTGCCGATCACCGTGGCGATGCCGCCGATGGAGGCGGCATAGGCCACCGCCAGCAGCAGACCGAGGGCGAAGTTGCGCTCGGCCACCCGCTCCTGCGGGATGCCGCCGGACTCCCTGAGCCCCTTGCCCGTGCGCGAGCGCAGCACGAGGTCGATCACGCTGATGGCGATGGGCACCATCATCGCGGCGCACGCGGTGTTGGAGATCCACATGCTGAGGAACGCCGTGGCTATCATGAAACCGGCCACCATCGCGCCTGGGCGCGTCCCGGTCAGCCGTAGCGTAAAGAACGCGATCCGCCGGTCGAGCCCCCAGCGCTCGATGGCGAGCCCGAGGATGAAGCCGCCCATGAACAGGTAGATGACGTCCGAGGCATAGGGCAGCGTCGCCTTGGCGATCGTGGCGATGCCGAGCAACGGGAACAGCGCGATGGGAAGCAGGGCGGTGACCTCGATGTCCACCGCTTCGGTCATCCACCACGTCGCCATCCATATGACCATGGCCAGCGTTGCGCGCCCGGCGGCGCGAAAGGCGACTTCCTGGTCCGCGCCGCCGCTGTAGGAAGCCGGCAGCAGGAAGTACGCGGCAAGGGCGAGCGCCGGCCCCGCGACGAGGCCGAAGCGGCGAACGAAAGTCTGGGTGTCCATGGTCTGTGCCTCGGGCCCTGCGCCGGGATCACTCCGGCGGCAGGCCCAGTATCTCGAAGGAGCGTCGCAGCTGGGTCCCCATCGGCAACCCCAGGCGAACGCCCGATGGAAGGTTCCTCATGAACCACTTGTCGTATATCCAGCGGATCTCGCGGCTGGCCGCGAGGCGGCGGAATGCGGAGCGCACCGCCTCCTCGAGCGCGGCGTCGCCTCTGGCGAAGACGATCCCGTAGGGCTCGTGGGAAAGCGGACTGCCCACCATCGCGTAGTTGCCGCGCGGGTCCCGCTCCGCGAGGAAGCCTGCGATCAGGATGTCGTCGGCGGCGAGCGCATCGACCGTCCCCGTGGCCAGCCTTTCGAAGGCCCGCGGAAAGTCGTCCGCCACCTGCAGCTCGAAGGCGCGGCCGGGCTGCGACGCCAGGGTGCGCATGGCGGCTTCGTTCGTCGTGCCGAAGGCCACGACGGCCTTCCTGCCCGCGAGGTCCCGTTCGGAGCGGACCGGGCCGCCGCGCTTCACCAGCAGGCGGGTGCCGGCGACGAAGATGAGGGGAGAGAACGCCACCCGCTCGCGCCGCTCCGCCGTGACCGTCGTGGCGCCGCACTCGAGATCCACGCGCCCCTGGGCGACCTGGTCGAGGCGGTCGGCGGTCGTGACGCGCCGGAACTCGACGCGCAGGGCCTTGCGTCCCACCGCCCCCGCGATCTCCTCGACGATCGCCTGGCAGATATCGATCGAGTAGCCGTGGGCCCGGCCGTCGCGCGCCGCGAACGCGAAGGGCACGGCGCCCTCGCGGAAGCCGATCCGGACCGCGCCCGCGTCCTTGATCCGCTTGAGCACTCCGGTGAGGGCGTGCGCGGGGGGCTCGTCGGGTGGTTGGGCCCAGGCGGCCGAGACGGCGAGCAGCCCTCCCGCCACGAGGGCCGATGCCCAGCGTGCCCACCCCGATGCGATTGCGGCGATCATGGAGCGCCCCATGCCGTTCAGGCCGCCGCAGCCGCCGGCCCGGCGCCCTCCTCCGCTTCGTCCGGAAGGGGCGGCCCGAGCTGGCCCTCCCACTTCGCGACCACGGAAGTCGCGATGCTGTTGCCGATCACGTTGGTCGCGGTGCGGCCCATGTCGAGGAACTGGTCGATCCCCATGATGAGAAGCAGCCCCGCCTCCGGCAGCCCGAAAGTGGGCAGCACCGCGGCGACCACCACGAGAGACGCCCGCGGCACGCCCGCCACGCCCTTGCTGCTCACCATCATCACCAGCAGCAACGCGAGCTGCTGCCCGAGCGACATCTCTATGCCATAGGCCTGCGCGATGAAGAGGGCGGCGAAGGCCTGGTAGACCATCGACCCGTCGAGGTTGAAGGAGTAGCCCAGCGGCAGGACGAAGGAGGTCACGCGGTCGTTGACGCCAAACCGGTGCAGCTGCTCCATCAGCTTCGGGTACGCCGCCTCGCTGCTCGCCGTCGAGAAGGCGACCATGAGCGGCTCCTTCACCAGCCCCATCAGGTGGAAGACGCGCCGGCCCAGGAAGGCAAAGCCGGCGGCGATGAGGACCACCCAGAGCACCGCGAGCGCTCCGTAGAACGAGCCGAGGAACTTCCCGTACGTGGCGAGCACCCCGATGCCCTGCACCGTGATCGCCGAGGCGATCGCGCCGAAGACGCCCGCCGGCGCGAACCACATCACGAAGTCGGTGACCTTGAGCATGATCGGGACCAGCTCGGTCACGAAGGAAGTCACCGCCGCCGTGGGCTCGGTCCGCACCGAGGTGATGGCGAAGCCGAAGAAGCACGAGAACACGAGGATTTGCAGGATCTCGTTGGTGGCCATGGCCTGGAAGAAGCTCGCCGGGAACACGTGGGTGATGAACTCCTTCAGACCCATGCCGCCCGTCTTGAGGTTCGTCGCCGCGTCCTTGTCGGGCAGCGGCAGGCCGAGGCCCTGGCCCGGCTGCAGCAGGTTGGCGAAGAGCATCCCGAGCAGCAGGGAGACGAGTGAAGCGGTGATGAACCACAGCAGCGCCTTGCCGCCGATGCGCCCCACCGCTTTCGCGTCCCCCATGCCGGCGATCCCCGAGACCACCGTCGCGAAGACGAGCGGGGCGATGATCATCTTGATGAGGCGCAGGAATACGTCCGAGAGGATCGAGAAGTAACCCGCCAGCGACGCGGCGGCAGCCGCATCGGGCGATAGGGCGTTTCCGGCCCAGCCGGCGGCGATGCCGGCCACGGCTGCGGCGAGGATCCACGTCGTGAGCTTCGAGCCCATCTTCTTCCTCCCCGCCGGACGGCGGTTGTCAGAACATCATCTTCGCAAGCAGGAGTCCCGTGAACACCGCGACGGAAGTCGCGACGATCCCCGGAATCATGAACGAGTGGTTGAGCACGTACTTGCCGATCCTCGTCGTCCCCGAGAGGTCGAAGTTGATCGCCGCGATGAGCGAGCCATAGGTCGGGATGAAGAAGTAGCCGTTGACCGACGGGAACATCGCGATGAGGAACTGCGGCGGGATGCCGAGCGCCATGCCCAGGGGCATCAGCGCACGCGTGGTCGCCGCCTGGCTGTAGAGAAGCACCGAGGCACCAAAGAGGCCGAAGGCAAACGTCCAGGGCGCGGCCTTCGCCATGTCCCCGATGGCCGGCACGATCACGTCCTTGTGGGCCGCGATGAAGCTGTCCCCCAGCCAGGCAAGGCCGAAGATCCCGATCACGGCCACGACGCCGGCGCGCAGCGTCGGCGTCCTGGGAACGTCGTCGACGTTGATCTTCGTGAGGAAGAGCAGGGCTGCCGCGACCGACATCATGAGGATCTCGATCACGATCGGCATGCCGAGGGCGCTCTTGGCGCCCGGGAGCGTGCGCAGCGCGGGGAAGAAGCCGAACAGCACCACCAGCGCCACGCCCGCGAGAAAGACGAACGCCGACAGCTTCGCGGTGGGCTTGAGCGGCGGGCGACTGGCGGCCGAGACCGGCGCGGGGATCTGGCCGGCCTTGAGGCGCGCCTGGTACTCGGGGTCGTCCTTCAGGTCCTTGCCGATGAACATCGAAACGATCGCGGCCGCGACCACGCCGGCGAGCGTGGCCGGAACGCACACCATCATGATCTCGGGCAGACCCCACTGTGCCAGGCCCTTCTCCGAGAACAACCCGATCATCGCCGCGGTCGCCGCGGCGACGGGGCTTGCCGTGATCGCCTGCTGCGAGGCGATCGTCGCGACCGCCATCGGCCGCTCGGGCCGGATGCCGTTCTGGTGCGCGGTTTCGTAGATCACCGGCAGCAGCGGGTAGACGATGTGGCCGGTTCCGGCCACGAAGGTGAAGGTCCACGTGGTGAGCGGCGCCACGATGGTGACGTACTTGGGATTGGCCCGGATGATCCGCTCCGCGACCCGCACCAGGAAGTCGATGCCGCCGGCAGCCTCCATGACCGAGGCGGCCATGATCACCGCCAGGATGATGAGCATCACGTCGACGGGGGGCGACGTGGGGTTCACCCCGAATGCGGCGACCAGGACGAGGAGCCCGACCGCGCCCCACAGGCCCAGGCCCACGCCGCTGTAGCGCGAGCCCATCCAGATGGCCGCGAGCACCACCACGAATTGCATGAAGATCGACAGTGTCATGTTTCTCCTTCCGGGTGGAGCGGTCCTGCCGCAGACGTCATTGCTCGAACTTGGGCGCGATCAGGTTCTCGAACGAGAAGACCTCGTCCCATTTCTCCTGCGTGAGGAGCTTCCTTTCCTTCACGACGATGTCGTGCAGGCTCTTGCCCGTCTCGTAGCCCTCGCGGGCGAGCTCCGCGCACTGCTTGTAGCCTAGCGAGGGCTTCAGCACCGTGACGATGCCCAGCGAGTTGAGCACCATGTCGCGCGTGCGGTCGGAGTTCGCCGTGATCCCGTCCACGCAGTTCACGCGCAGGCTGTTCACGGCGTTCTCCATCGTCGCGATCGACGTGAAGAGCGCGAAGGTGATGACCGGCTCCATGACGTTCAGCTGCAGCTGTCCCGCGGACGCCGCGAGCGTCACCGTGAGGTCGAGCCCGATCACGAGGAACCCGGTCTGGTTCACCACCTCGGGTATCACCGGGTTCACCTTGCCCGGCATGATCGACGAGCCCGGCTGCATCTGCGGCAGGTTGATCTCGTTGAAGCCGCAGCGCGGCCCGGAGGCGAGCAGGCGCAGGTCGTTGCAGATCTTCGTCAGCTTGGACGAGGTGCGCTTCAGCACGCCCGAAAGCAGCACGTAGGCGCCCGTGTCCGAGGTCGCCTCGACGAGGTCTCCTGCGAGGATGAATTTGAAGCCGGTGATATCCGACAGGTGCTTCGTGGCAAGCTCCGGATAGCCCGGCGCCGCGGTCACCGTCGTGCCGATCGCGGTGGCCCCGAGGTTTATCTCGTGCAGGAACTGGCGGACCTCGGCGATGCGCTGGACTTCCTCGCCGATCGTCGTGCCCCAGCCGTGGAACTCCTGGCCCAGGGACATGGGCACGGCGTCCTGCAGGTGCGTGCGGCCCATCTTGAGCACGCGGTCGAACTCCTTCGCCTTGGCGAAGAAGGCCTGCTGGAGCTTCGTGAGCGCCTCCATGTAGGTCGCGAGCCGCAGGATCAGCGCCAGGCGGAACGCCGTCGGGTACATGTCGTTGGTCGATTGCCCGAAGTTCACGTGGTCGTTCGGGTTGACGACCTGGTACTCGCCCTTCTTGTGGCCCAGCTTCTCCAGCGCGAGGTTGGCGATCACCTCGTTGGCATTCATGTTGGTCGAGGTGCCCGCCCCGCCCTGGATGAAGTCGGTCACGAACTGGTCGCGGAATTCCCCGGCGATCAGGCGGTCACAGGCGTAGATGATGGCCCCGGCGATCTTCGCGTCGAGCACGCCGAGGTCCCGGTTGGCCATCGCCGCGGCCTTCTTCGCGTAGCCGAAGGCCTTGACGAAGTTCGGCTCCAGCGACATCGGGATGCCGGTGATGTGGAAGTTGTCCTTGCCGCGCTGCGTCTGGACGCCGTAGTAGGCGTCATCCGGAAGCGCCTTCTCTCCCAGGAAGTCCTTCTCGATTCTGGCCATGGTCTGCTCCCCTCGAGGTTCGTGATGATCAGCACACACCAGGCCACGGGCCCGCCCGGCCAGGATCCGCCGAATGGTAACGCGAGCTCCCTGCCGCGGTCGGGCAGGCGCTAATACTTCGCCTTGACTTTCTCCAGCTGCTCCTTGGTCACGCCCGGCACGCCCTGGCGCTCCTTGAAGCGATTCAGGTTCCAGGCGCCGTCGCCCAGCCAGGCCTTGACGGTCTTCAGGTTCGCCGCGCGCTCGGCATCGTTGTCGCCGAGGTACTTGTACATGTTGCCGGGCTTTCCGCCGGCGGAGGCGCCGTCGTCGAGCCGGCGCATCATGGCGCCCGTCGCGGGCCACACCACGTAGTCCATGAAGTTGCCGTAGGTGTCCATGCGCGGGCCTTCCTTCTTGCGCTTGGCGTCGTCCAGCAGCATCCAGTCGCCATACTCGGGAGCATCCGCGCCATGGCACTCGGCGCAGCCCTTCTTGACGATCGGCGCGATGTCCTTGCGCCAGGTGAGATCCTGCGCGCCCGCCGAAAGGGCGAACCCCGCCAGCAGCGCGAATGCGAGTGCTTTTTTCATATTCCCCTCCTGTTGTCGTTGCGAATTCGATCAGCCCCGGGTTCCCTGAACCACCATCTTGCGGCGCAGGAATGCGATCTGCGTCTGCAGCGGCAGGTTCTTCGGGCAGACGTCGTGGCAGGCGAGCAGCGACATGCAGCCGAACACGCCGTTGTCGTCGCCCACCAGCTCGTAGAAGTCCGCGTCCGAGCGCTTGTCGCGCGGGTCGAGGCGGAAGCGGGCGATCTTGTTGAGCCCCACGGCGCCCACGAAATCCTCGCGCATGCGGGCCGTTCCGCAGCTCGCCACGCAGCAGCCGCACTCGATGCAGCGGTCGAGCTCGTAGATCGACTCGGCGAGCGCCGGGTCCATCGTCTCCTCGATGCGCTTCAGGTCGCGCTGCGTTTCCTGCGAGTGCACCCACGTCTCGAGCTTCTCGCTCATGCCGCGCATCCACTTGCCGGTGTTGACCGACAGGTCGCCGATCAGCTCGAAGGCCGGCAGCGGAGCCAGCGAGATGTCGGCGTCGAGGTCCTTGGTGACCGTCCGGCAGGCGAGGCCGGGACGCCCGTTGATCATCATCCGGCAGCTGCCGCAGATGCCGGCGCGGCAGACGAAGTCGAACTGCAGGGACGGGTCCTGCTTCTCGCGCAGTTCGTTCAACGCGATGAAGAGCGTCATGCCGGCCGCCTCCTCCAGCTCGTAGGTCTGGATGCGGGGCTCGTCGCCGGGCTGCGCGGGGTTGTAGCGCAGGATGTGGAACCGCAGCTTCCGGAGGTTGTTGGTTTCGGCCATGGAAGATGTCCTCTAAAAACGCTCGTCGATGCGTTCGTTGCGGCCGCGGAGGACCTCGGGCAGGAGGTGCTCGTAGGGCATGAGCGCCTTCTGCATGGCGAAACGGTCGTTCGCGTACTGCGCCCGGATCGCCTCCACCGCCTTCTGGCGCTCCGGCGTGTCCGGATGGTCGATGTAGTCCTTGGCGCCGTAGCCGCGCCAGCCGGGCGGCAGCTCCATGCGCCCGACATCCAGCGCCTCGTAGTTCAGTGTCGGCAACGTGTCCGAGTCGTTCTTCCAGGTCGCGAGCGTGCGCTTGAGCCACTCGGCGTCGTTGCGGCGCGGAAAGTCGGAGCGGAAGTGCGCGCCGCGGCTTTCCGTGCGCACGGCGGCGCCGTAGGAGATGCACAGGGCGAGCTTCAGCATCCGCTGGACGCGGTAGGCCGTCACCAGTTCCGGGTTGGCGCCGAGCGACGCCGAACGCAGGCCGATGCGGCGGCTGCGCACGAGCAGCTTCTGCAGCTTGTCGACAGCCTCCTCGAGGTCCTGCCCGGTGCGGAAGATGCCCACCTTGGCCGTCATGAGATCCTGCATCTCGCCCTTGATGAGGGATGCGTCCTCGGAACCGCCGCCCTTCGTGAACGCTTCGAGCTTCGCCGTCTCGCGCTCGAGACACTCGCGCACCAGCGCCGTCGGGATCGACGGCTCGTTGGCGCGGTTGTCGCAGTAGTCCGCGATCGTCTCGCCGACGATCATGCCGGCGACCACCGTCTCCGCGACCGAGTTGCCGCCGAGGCGGTTGAAGCCGTGCATGTCCCAGCAGGCCGCCTCGCCCGCGGAGAAGAGCCCCTTCAACGTCGGGCTCTGGCCGGAGGCGTCGGTGCGCACGCCACCCATGGTGTAGTGCTGGGCCGGGCGCACCGGGATCATGTCCTTCACCGGGTCCACGCCCAGGAAGTAGTGGCAGATGTCCCAGACCTCGCGCAGGTTGGTGTGGATGTGCTTCTCGCCCAGTTGCGTGATGTCGAGCCAGATGTGCTCGCCGAAGCGCGATTTGTGGCCTTTGCCCTTCTTGATGTGCTCCTCCATCCGGCGCGACACCACGTCGCGGGAGGCGAGTTCCTTCTTCTCCGGCTCGTAGTCCGGCATGAAGCGGTGGCCGTCGACGTCCTTGAGGAGGCCGCCGTCGCCGCGGCAGCCCTCGGTGACGAGGATGCCGGCCGGGAAGATGCCCGTCGGGTGGAACTGGACCGCCTCCATGTTGCCCAGCGCAGAGACGCCCGTCTCCAGCGCGAGCGCGTGCCCGATGCCCTCGCAGATCACGGCGTTGGTGGTGGTCCGGTAGACGCGTCCGGCGCCGCCCGTGCAGATGGCGGTGGCGGTGGCCACATAGGCCGAGAGCTCGCCGGTGACCAGGTCGCGCACGATCGCGCCGTAGCAGCGGCTGCCATCGTGAATGAGCGCCAGGGCTTCCTTGCGCTCGTGCACCGGGATCGAGTCGGCGATCGCCTGGTCGGCCACGGTGTTGATCATGGAGTGGCCCGTCCCGTCGGCGGCGTAGCAGGTGCGCCACTTCTTCGTGCCGCCGAAGTCGCGCTGGGCGATGAGCCCGTGCGCCTCGTCGCGCTCGGTGATGGTGACCTTCTGGCCGTTGATGATGACGTCGCGGTCGCCCTTGCGCACCCGGCTCCACGGCACGCCCCACGCGGCCAGCTCCCGCACCGCCTTGGGAGCGGTGTTCACGAACATGCGTACCACGTCCTGGTCGGCGCCCCAGTCGGACCCGCGCACCGTGTCCTCGAAGTGGACGTCCTCGGTGTCGCCCTGCCCCTTGGCGACGTTGCCGAGGGCGGCCTGCATGCCGCCCTGGGCCGCCTTGGAGTGCGAGCGCTTGGCGGGGACGAGCGAGAGAATCAACGCGTCGTGGCCGCGCCGCTTGGCGCCGATCGCCAGCCGCAAGCCCGCCAGCCCGCCGCCGATCACCAGCACATCGGTATGGAGTATTTTCATTTTTCGGCTCGTTCCTCGACCATGTTCATTTCGCCTTCTCCATCGGATTCGGGACCACCCACGAGGGCGTATAGCGCTCGCCCGCCCGGTCGCGGTGCTCGTAGCCGATCTTCATGTAAGCCGCGAGAGTGGCCAGGCCCAGCACGATGAAGAACACCGTGAGCGCCCATTTGAGGGTCTTCAGGCGCTTGCGGCTCGCATTCGGATCCTTGCCCTCGAGCCAGCCCCACTTCACGCACAGGCGATAGAGGCCGATGCCGCCGTGCAGCTCGACCGCGAAGAGCGCGACCAGGTAGAGGGGCCACCAGCGGCCGGACCAGACGCGGTCCGCGGATTCATACGGGCCGATGTCGCCGGGGTGCATGAGCATCTGGTAGAGGTGCACCGCCGCGATGAAGAAGAGCAGGAAGCCGGTGACCGCCTGCGCCCACCATAGCGTCGTGTCCTCGTGCGCCATGAGCTTGCGGTGGCCGATGAAGGTCCGGTACTGCGTGTAGTTGGCCGGGAACTTCCGCATGGCCAGGAACGCGTGCACCATCAGGATCAGGAAGATCGCCCCCACGATCACCGACACCATGC
The DNA here is from genome assembly GCA_964579785.1 of uncultured Lysobacter sp. Classification (GTDB taxonomy): domain Bacteria; phylum Pseudomonadota; class Gammaproteobacteria; order Burkholderiales; family Usitatibacteraceae; genus FEB-7. The sequence continues at coordinate 11,638 of CAZOIB010000293.1, forward strand.
CCGGGTAGGCGGTGCCGAAGAAGAAGTAGCCCTCGAACATCTTCGTGATCGACCACATCACGTCCTTGCCGAGCAGGATCGAGGACACGAAGAACATGTGGCCCCACATGAAGAGGCCCAGCACCAGTCCGGTGGCGCTCTGGGCGAAGTCCATGCGGGCCGGCCAGCGGCTCTTGCGGGGCCGGTCGGCGAGACCGACGCCGGCGATGACGTTCCGGGTGGAATCCATGCCAATTCTCTCCTCGCGCCCGGGGGGGGCCGGGCGGCAGTGCGCCTACTTTGCGGGTGAATGGGAGGGGCAAGGTTGACGGCCATCAAGGGGGATTGCATGCGTACGTTGTATCCCGGCCGGCTGGCGGAGCAAGCGCGCCCGCGAAGCGAAGGTCAGGATCGACCGAACCCGGGCCGGGCCGGTGGGGGACTCCGCTAGAATTGCGGATTCCGCCCACGTCCCCGGCCTTGATCGACGTCATCATCCCCGCCTACCGCGGGTTGTCCGAAACGCGCCGCTGCCTCGAAAGCGTGCTCCGCGCCCGCGTCGCCGCGCCGCATGAAGTGATCGTGCTGGACGACGCCAGCCCCGAGCCTGAACTCTCGGCCTGGCTACGCGGCGTGGCCGCGGATGGCCGCATCACGCTGCTCGCCCACGCCCGCAATGCCGGCTTCGTGGCCAGCGTGAACGAAGGCATGCGCGCGCATCCCGCGCGCGATGTCGTGCTGCTCAACAGCGACACCGAGGTGGCCGACGGCTGGCTCGACAAGCTTGCCGCGTGCGCGGCGCGCGCGGACGGCGCGGGAACGGTCACGCCCTTCTCGAACAACGCCACCATCGCGAGCTATCCGCGCTTCGCACAGGCCAATCCCCTGCCCGAAGGAACGACGACGGCGACCCTCGATGCCCACTTCGGGCAGGCGAACGCGGGGCGCTCCGTGGACCTCCCCACCGCCGTCGGCTTCTGCATGTTCATCTCCCGCCGCTGTCTCGAGGAGATCGGCCCCTTCGACGAGGAAGCCTTCGGCCGTGGCTACGGCGAGGAGGTCGATTTCTGCCTGCGCGCGGCGCGTGCCGGCTGGCGCCACCTGCTGGCCGCCGATACCTTCGTCTTCCACGAGGGGGAAGTCTCCTTCGGCGGCGGCGCGGGAGAGATCCGCGAGAAGGCGCAGCGGATCATCGACGACCGTTTCCCGGAATTCCAGCCGCGACTGGCGGAATTCCTCGCGCGCGAGCCCGCCCGTCCGCTGCGCCGCCATGTGGACATCGCGCGTATCCGCAGCGACCCGCGCCCGCACCTGCTCTTCGTCGCGCACGGCTGGGGCGGCGGGATCGAAAAGCACGTCGGGGACCTGGCCGCGCTCCTGGCAGAGGAGGCGCAGGTTCTCGCGCTGCGACCTGCCGGCAGGAACCTGGCGAGCGTGGCCTGGCTGCGCCCCGGAGAGGAGTTCGAGGCGTTCTTCGACACGGCCGGCGACTGGGACCTGCTCGTGGAACTGCTGGGCTCGCTCGCCATCGATCGCGTGCACTTCCACCACACCCACGGACTGCCCGAGGCGGTCCTCGACCTGCCGGGGCGCCTGGGGGTGCCATACGACGTCACGCTCCACGATTACCTCGCGATCTGCCCGCAGCATCACCTCGCCACCGCGGCGGGCCGCTACTGCGGCGAGCCGGACGAGCGCAGCTGCAACCTGTGCCTGGCCGGGCGGCCCCCCGCCTGGCCGCTCGACATCCGCAGCTGGCGCAGCCGCTTCGGACAACTACTCGCAGGCGCGGACCGGGTCATCGCGCCTTCCCACGACCTGGCGAGCCGCATCCGGCGCTACCACCCCACGGCGGCGATCCAGGAGTGGGGGCACCCGGAGGACCGCGTCACGCTGCCGCAGGCGCCGGCACGCATCCTGCTGCCCGGCGGCCTCTCGGAGATCAAGGGCCTCGGCATTCTCGAAGCCTGCATGCGCGACGCGATCGACCGCGCCTTGCCGCTGCACTTCCGTGTCCTCGGCCACCTCGGCCGCCCGCTGCCGCAATGGCCGGATGCGCCGCTCTCGGCGACCGGCAACTATCCCGACGGCGAACTCGACCGCCTGATCGCGCTCGAGCGTGGCGATGTCCTCTTCTTCCCCTCGCAGGTGCCCGAGAGCTACTCGTACACGCTGACCAGGGCAATGGAGTCGGGCCTGCCCATCGTCGCCACCGGCATCGGCGCGCTGCCCGAACGCCTGCACGGCCACCCCAGGGCAACCATCGTGACGGTCGATGCCCCCGCGCGCGTGATCAACGATGCCCTGCTGCTGGCTGCCGGCCTGGCGGTCCCGGATCGCGAAGTCCCGGCCGGCGGGGGTGCCGCAACTTGACGACGCCGTCCCTGACGACCGCCCGCTACCGGGAGCTCTATCTCGAGCCGATGGCCGCGGCCAGGGCGCGCGACGGGCGGCCGGCGCCCCTGCACCCGCGCATCTACTATCGCCCGGAGGGGCGCGCCCCCGCCGAGCCCACCCTCGAGGAGCTCTACGAGGCCGGCGTCCTCGGGGGCCACGCGGAGTCGCGCAGGTCGCTCGGCGTGCGCCTTCCCGAGGCCACCGCGAGGACAGCCGCCGCGGACGCCAGGATCGCCGGGCTGGGCAACGAGGTCGAACGCCTGACGCGCGAACTGGCCGCGTTTCGCCACACGCACGAGGCGCATGTGCGGCAGCTGGAAGCCGCGGTGGAGCAGGCGCGCGGGCGCGTGCGCGAACTCGAGGAAAGCACCTTCTGGCGCATCACGGCACCGCTGCGTCATTCCGTCCACCGCCTGAAGCTCCTGGCGCGTTCGGCACGGGCGCTCGGCGCGGCACTGCGGCTGGCCCCTTCGCGACTGGCCACGGCACGCCAGATCCTCAGCGAGGAAGGTCCCGGGGAACTTGCGCAGCGCTTGCGCCGCAAGCTGCTTGCGCGCACGGCATACCCGTCCGGGCTGAAGGCGCGCGGCGGCCTGGAGCCCCGCATCGCGCCCCTGCATGTCCCTGCCTCCGACTCTCCCCGCGTTTCCGTGATCATCCCGACCTACGGCCAGGACCTGCATACCTACACCTGCCTCAAGGCGGTGGCGCGGGAAGCGGCGGGCACCGCGCTCGAGGTGATCGTGATGGACGACTGCGCGCCGGTGCCCGCCGCGCAGGCGCTGGCGCCGGTGACGGGCGTGCGCTTCGTGCGCAACGAGACCAACCTCGGCTTCGTGCGCAACACCAATCGCGGAGCCGCGTTCGCCCGCGGCGAGTTCCTCCTGTTCCTCAACAACGACGCGGTGATGCAGCCCGGCTGCCTCGAAGCGATGCTGCGCGTCTTCGCAGAGCAGCCCGACGCCGGGATCGTGGGCGCCAAGCTGGTCTATCCCGACGGCCGCCTCCAGGAGGCGGGCGGCATCGTCTGGCGCGACGGCTCGGCGTGGAACTACGGCCGCGGCGACGACCCCGCCAGGCCCGAGTACAACTACGCGCGCCGCGTCGACTACTGCTCGGGCGCGTGCCTACTCGTCCCGCGGGCGCTGTTCGAGGCTCTCGGGCGATTCGACGAGGACTACGCCCCCGCGTACTGCGAGGATGTCGACTTGAGCTTCCGGGCCCGCGCCGCCGGTCGCGCGACCTGGTACCAGAGCGCCGCGGAAGTCGTGCACTTCGAGGGCGCCTCGCACGGTACCGACGAGGCCGACGGCACCAAGCGCTACCAGGTCGTGAACCGCGACAAGCTCTACGCGCGCTGGAAGGCAACGCTCGCCGGCCATCGCGTGAATGGCATGCAGCCCCGCCTGGAGTGCGATCGCGGCGCCACCCTGCGCGTCCTCGTGGTCGAGGCCTGCATGCTCACGCCGGACCAGGACTCCGGCTCGGTGCGCGGCTGGCGCCTGCTGCGCGTGCTGCGCGACATGGGTTTCAAGGTGACGTTCGTCGCGGCGAACCTCGAGCACGCCGAACCCTATGTTTCGCAACTGCGCGCGGAGGGTATCGAGGTGCTGCACCATCCCTATGCGGACTCGATCGAGTCGGTGCTGGCCGAGCGCGGCGGCGAACTCGATCTCGTCATCCTCACGCGCTACTACATAGCCTCCAGCCACATCGATGCCGTGCGCCGGCACGCGCCCCGGGCGTTGCTCGTGTTCGACACGATCGACCTGCACTACCTGCGCGGCAGGCGCCTGGCGCAGCTGAAGGAAAGCCGCTCCCTCGCCTCCGGCGCCAACGCCATCTTCGCGGAGGAGATCGATTGCGTCCGGCGCTCGGACGTGACCTGGGTGGTGAGCCCGGTGGAGCGCGAGGAGCTGGCCCGCGAGGTACCGTCGGCCCGGGTGGTGGTCCTCACCAACATCCACTATCCGCTGCCGTCGGGCAGGCCGTTCGCGCAGCGCGAGGGCATCGTCTTCGTCGGCGGCTACCAGCACCCGCCGAACGTGGATGCGGCGCTGTACTACGCCAACGAGGTCATGCCGCACCTGCGCGAG